>JAAFHG010000544.1 GCA_013297585.1 Chitinophagales bacterium | reverse complement strand
TCAGGATTCCATTCACTTAAAGCGGCTGTAACAGGCCTTGTTGTGTCTAGTGATTTCACAATGCTTACGAGCTCTTTGGTTATCGCAATACCTGTACTATCAAATTGTTCTCTTATTTCATTGCCAATGCTCCAAACAAATACGCTTGGATGATTTCTGTCTCTCTTAATTTGATCTTCTAAATCTTGTTTGTGCCATTGAGTAAAGTCAGAATAGTAATCGTACTTGTTTTTCTTTTTCTTCCACATATCAAAAGCTTCATCCATCACTAAAAAGCCCATGCGGTCACAAGCATCTAAAAATTCTGGTGCAGGTGCATTGTGCGCTGTACGAATGGCATTACAGCCCATTTCTTTTAAAATGCGTAATTGTCTTTCAATAGCTGAAACATTAATGGCTGCACCCAAAGCGCCTAAATCATGGTGCATACAAACGCCTTTTATTTTCATGTATTTACCATTTAATGAAAAACCTTTATCAGCATCAAAATTGAAATAGCGAATGCCAAACTTGTTGCTGTATTGGTCTACAGCAATATTGTTTTGGTAAATAGTAGTTACTAATTTGTATAAATATGGCTTATCAACTGACCAAAGTTTTGGCGAACCAATACTAAAAGATTGTTGACTAAGATTTGATGATAGCTTGGTAATTAATGGAACGCCAGAAACATCATAAATAACTGTTTTGATGGTTATGTTATTATCTTTTATATCAGTAATACCTGTGTTTATAGTAATTGTAGCGCTTTTGCTCGATATATTATTTGTAGTTACAAATAGACCATTGTATGGGAAAATTGATTTGGTAATAGTTACCAACCTTACATTTCTATAAATACCTGAACCTGTATACCATCGAGAGTTTGGCTGTTGCGAATTATCTACTTTAACGGCAATAATATTAGGTTGCTGATTATAATTAAGATATTGTGTTAAGTCATATTGAAAGGAACTATAGCCATTTGGTCGCTTACCTAAGTAATGACCATTAATCCAAACTTCACTGTTTCTGTAAATACCATCAAACTCTATGCTTGTGTGCTTTCCTTTTGATGTTGCAGGCAAAGTGAAAGTTTTTCTATACCATCCAATACCACCTGGCAATGCACCGCCTTGGTTGGTGGCTGGTGCGGTTTCACTGAATGGTAATTCAATGCTCCAATCGTGTGGTAAGCTAAGTTGTCGCCATTTGGTATCGTTATAGCTTGGTTGAAATGCTAGAGAATCGTTGCCTAGAAAGAATTTCCAGCCTTGATTGAAATTAACAATACTGCGCTGTGCGCTTACTTGTAATGAGATTACGATAGTTATTAAAAGAAGCTTTTGCCTCATAATGTTTTAGTTTTTTAAATCTACGCTTTGGTAAAGCTGCTTAAAGTTTATTTAGTACAAGTGAGATGCTTCGTAAACTCAGCACAGGCTGCAACAGGTGCTCAATAGCAGTACTAGCACTGGTTACAACAATTCTTTATTGCAAAAAGTGCAAGGCACTTTTTCCCAAATCTTTTGAAGTAGCAACCGCAATACCACGTTGATCTTTATTGTTAACTGCGTTGTAAAAATGATAAACCGTACCTTTCCATTTTACCACGAATGACTTGTGCGCATACTTTGCATCGTAAGGCTCGGATGAATGAATTAAGTCCTCGCCTTTCCAGTCTGTCCAGTTCACTAAATCGTAAGAACAAGCAAAGCGATTGAAGGCATCTTTACGGCCTTCCCAAAAAGCACCGAAATAAAACATTACCCACACATTGCCAATTTTTTGAAGCATTGGGTCGCCTGTAATACCAATTTTGTGGTGCATTACTGGCTCTGTTTTAAAGCGCTGCCAGTGTAGCATATCGTTACTTACAGCCATGCCAATACGCTCGAACCAACGTGTTTTTTTATCTCTGCCGTTTGATGTATCGCCATTTGCGTTGTAGTACATCACAAATGGATAACCAGTTGTTTTTTGTTTGTCCCAAATGACGGTGTTTTTATATTGTTTTTTATTTTCCCACCAGCGCACATCGGTATCTGTAGACGTAAGTACAGGTTTTGATAGTGTTTGCCAATTGTGTGGTAGGGTAATATTGTTATTGGTAAATGCAACGCCTAGCGACAATTGCCCTGCCTCGTAGCCTTTGGCATTACCGCCAAAATAACTCATCCAATAGTTGCCATTGTAAGCTTGCAAAGCATAGCTACCACCCCATTGGTAGTCTTGTAAAGCAATGTAGCCTGCTTTTTGATGCGCATCCCAAGCGGTAGTGTCGTTGTTAAAAGTGAGCGTTTTGCCTAACTTTTTCCAGTTGAGCAAGTCTTTACTTTGAGCTAAATAGGTTTCATAACCACGACCGTTAAACACAATGTAAGTCATGTACCAAAACTTGCCTTTTCTAAACACTGAAGGGCAATCCATTTTTAATGAATCGTTTTCTGGCACTAATACCAAACCATATTTGTAAGGTGTTTTAATTGCTTCGTAAATAGTAGTCATTACACTATCTGAAACTGTTTGTGCAATAGATTTTGTAACAACTAAAAAGAAAAAGAAGGTATAAATAATGTGCTTCATGCTATTGTATGTCTAACGCTGAAATGCTTAACCCTACAGCGTTTTGTGCTTTAATAATGATAAAATA
>JAAFHG010000373.1 GCA_013297585.1 Chitinophagales bacterium | reverse complement strand
GACTAACTACTGGTGATGTTGTAGTAATACTTGTGGGTATTTCATGCTTACATGAAACAATAAATAGCTGGAGGCAGAGGCACGCAAAGCATGCAATGGAAACTACTTTTTTCATACGTGGGTTTATTTATGGGGTTTAAACGTAGAAGTGCATCCATTGACAAAATATTCTCCAAACGATATGCCAATAAAAACTACTCCCATTTTTATTTTTTAATTTTTTAAAGTTGTAAATCCAACCTAAGTAAATACCTCTACTAATAACAGGCTCATTGCCTAGCCCTGTGCCTTTTAATGGAAGATTTATGTATGGTTCTATACGTAAGTTGCCAACTTTTTTTAAATTGAATTGATAGCCAAGACTAAAATTATAGGTGGCAAATAAATTGCTTGTATTTTTCTCGTACAATACAAAGCCATTTTGTAAAACGCCACCAATTTCTTCTTCATACTCATAATATTCCTTATTTATTAAGTAAGATGAAAGACCTGCTGTAGCAAAAAACTGATGACGCTTTTTTGTAAAAAAATTATACTTTAGGGTAATTGGAATTTCTATCAATTTATTCTCAGCCTCAATCCAATTCACTTTTCCGGTGGCTGGTATTATTGACTTATTAAAATTTTCTCCAGTTGTATAATACTCTTTTTTCTCAATGTGCAACCCCGTTTCTATACTAAATACACTACTAAACTGATAGCCTAAAACAAGCGCTAAGCTGTAGCCACGACCTTTGTTTGGCTCAAAGTTTAGGGCACTTTTATCAGTTGCATACATAACTCCTGCATAAAAGAATTTAGTTTTTACATCCTTCTTTTTAGCATTGCGAGTTAAATTATTAAGTATCGTAGCAGTATCTGTATTTTTTGAAGCCGCATTGTTGGACTCTTTTACATTATTTACCACCTCAGCAGCAATAGTTGCCCCAATGTTTTGATTAGCCGTGTCAGCCTTTAAAGTATTGATTACAGTTGCACTTTTATCATCGTTAACATCATTAGCTATATTTATTTCAAAAGGCTTTAATAGCTTTGCTTTTACAGGCAAGTTTTTAAAACTATATCCTAATTGATTATTTGAAACCCTATTACCACTTAACGCTTGCTTACTACTTGAATAATTATTAGCTGCATTTTTGTGGCTTAAACTATTGTTTGCGCTATCAATAAGTTGTTGTTTTTTTAATGAATCAACAATTTTTTTGTACACAGCTGCACCAATGGTATTTGCTAATATTTTATTCTTTTCCAATTCAATATTGCTTGCATCACTTGCTGTATTTACGGTTGTTACGTTATTTTTTGTGGCCATAAATAACCCCAAGCTCGTTCCGCCTACTATAAACAGTATGCACAGCAATACAATTAATAATTTTTTATTAATAAGTATAAATGGTCTCTTTTCTTTTTTTTCTTCAAGCTTCGCCAATACACTTTCCCAATCAGAACCGCTTGTGTTCAAAGGGAAATTATCGGCTGCACGCCTAAATAAATTTTCGAACTCGTTATCGTTTTTCAGATTCATATTTTACTAATTTCAAAAAAATCCGATAATTTATTTTGTAAAATTTGCCTTGCTCTTGCCAAATTAGATTTTGATGTGCCAACAGAAATACTTAGCAACGCTGCTATTTCTACATGATTATATCCATCTATTATATACAAGTTAAATACCTTTTGATAAGCTGGTGGCAGTTGCTTTAAGTAGTTAATTAGCTCTTTATACAACAGTTTACTATCGGCCTCTTCAGGCGCAAAAGCTTCGTCCCAGCAGTTGCTATCATCAATATTTTCGTAGGCTAATTGTTTACTATCTCTTCTAAATTTATCAATTGATGTGTTAATTACAATTCTTCTCAGCCAGCCTCTAAATCTTAATTCTAATGCTATTTCGTTGGTATCAATCTCTAAACTTTTTAGATTTTTAAATGCCTTTACAAACGAATCGTTGGTTACAATAGAAGCCTCTTCAAAACTGTCAGTATGCCTAAATGCTATTTTTAGAGCATACCCAAAATATGTTTCATACAACCATCTTTGGCTATTTCTATCATCTTTTAAACAGTTTTTAAATATATTATGTAGTAGCTCCAATCGTGGGTTTATATGAGGTGGTACTATACAAGACGACATATGGGTTTAAGGGGTTGCGCACACGAAAAATAGATTTCTACTTATTTCCTTTTTAATGAAATAAGTAGAAATAATTATAAATGAAGCGTTGTGAAGATGATTTTTTGTGGAACAATTTTTAGGTACACAACAATAGCAGCGCCATACAGCTCCACAATTGTAAAGCTGCATAGTGCATTAATTTACTAACTATTGTTGTTTAGTGAATTGTCTACTCTTCAGATTTATTTTTTAGGCTCATCAACAATGTATACGCGCCTTTTTGTACAATATTTTTTGTAGCCAATGCATCACCGTTTTTTACTTCAATTACGCCTTCATTGGTTTCGCCAGTTTGTACCTCTACCATTTGAAACTGTTTGTCAGCAATTTGAATAAAAACATATTGCTTGTTTTCAAATCGCACAACCGCATCTGATGGCAATACATAAGCTTTTGCATTGGTAACCTTAATTTCTGCGTTCATGTATGTACCAGGAATTAAAGTTTTATCATAATCTTCAAAATGGCAATGGACATCGGTGCTTCTATCAGCAGATAAATCTTTACCAATCAATAGCACTTCACATTCATGCTTTTTTTCTGGTTGGTTATTGGTATACGCAACTAATTTTTGCCCAATAAATAGCTTATCTACATCTTTCTCAAAAATCTTTAAGGCTAAGTGAATGTCGGTTGGGTTTATTAGTTCAAACAACACTTCTGTTGGTGATACGTATTTACCAATATTTACGTTCACTTTAGATACAAAACCATTGATTGGCGAATAGATATTAATACTTCTCGTAATACTATTTTCACTTATTTTATTAGGATTAATACCAGCCAATTGTAACTTCTCACCCAATGCAGTAATTAATACTTTTTGCGTTCTATAATCTGCTTCTGCTAGTTGAAAAACTTTATCGCTACTAGCTTTGCTAGCATTTAACTCTCGCTGACGTTGATATTCATTTTCTAAATAGCCAATTTTTGCTGTAGCTGTTAAATAGTCTTGCTGTAGCTGAATGTATTGTTGATCTTCCATTACTGCAATTACTTCGCCTTTACTTACATGTTGGCCCGGTAGCAATTTGGTAGTTTTTAAATACCCACCAAGCGGTACGCTTATAGAAATCATGTTTTGTGGCGGCACATCTATTTTACCATTTACTTTTAAAATAGATGATACTTGCTGTTGCCCTATTTTTCCTGTAACAATGCCTGCATTTTTCAACTGCACATCTGTTAAGGTAATGGTGCTTTCGTCAGCAGTTGCAGCAGTTTCTACAGTATTTTTTTTAGCACCACACGACATTAAAAGTGTGATAACTACGAGGCTATAAATAATATGTTTCATTATAAATGATTATTGATTGATAAAATAATTAAGTTGATTAATGGCTTCGTTTAAGTTTTTAACAGCTTCAACATAGTCGCTTTTAACTACGGTTGCTTGGTTAATTAACTGCACCCATTCAAGATAATTGATATTGCCATTGGCCAATTGTTGATTGACTGTAACGGTAATTAGTGTTGCGTTTTTAAGTGCTGTGTTTTCAAAATAATGCACTGTTTGCAAGTACTTGTTGTATTGATTAATAGCTTGGTGGTACTCACTTTGCAAACTCTGCAAGTTAGTACTATAGCTACTTTGTGCTACTTGCTTGCTAAACTTTGCGCTATTAATTTTCTCTTTTTGTGCTTTGGTAAAAATAGGAATCCCCACACCCACCTGCACAGAGCTAAACCTTTGCGAAGCGCCATACAACACATTATCTGCACCTGTACCACGTATGCTAGTGTTGTTGTAAGCAACTGATACATCTG
>JAAFHG010000539.1 GCA_013297585.1 Chitinophagales bacterium | reverse complement strand
TATCAATTTAATCAAGAATGATAAAACAACTAAAGCTAGTATCAAGAACAAAAGGATGATGTGTATATTAAACGATAAGTTTTTAGAAACTGTACTCTTTAAGGAAATTTAGATGCGTTTGCCCTGGCACAAATAGATGTTTTACCCAATGGTACCAAGCTGCGCTTTGTACTTGTTTATTTATTGAACCAGCAGTAGCAATACTATTAAACATCTGTGGCGTCCTTTAGATTTGCCCTACATTTTATTATACCAAAAGCTATTATTATTATAGATTTCTTTTTTTGGTACTTTTTTTCTTTTACAATTCACATTTTTGTGTTGCTAACACCTAACCCATCAGCAGTGTCACATTATCATGCGTCAGGGTTTAAGACCCATTGTGCGATACAATCCACTGCTGATTTTTTCCCTTTGTGACCAGATAACAATTAGGGTTTACTGCCCATTATTAAGGACTGGGTCGATGGGACAAAATGGGATAGGCATCATTTAAAAAACAAAGTTATGAACGGTACTTCAAAGTTTTTCATTGGTGTTGATGTGTCGAAGCCCTATTTCGATGCCACTTTAATCACAGTAGTTAATCACACCAAACAAGGTTTGGTAACGGCACGTTTCGATAACACAACCGAAGGGATTAAAGGCTTTGATAAATGGCTTAGCCGCAACAAGGTGCTATTGGCAGATACTTTGCTGGTGATAGAGAACACAGGTATTTATCACCGCCTTTTATGGTCGTACTGTACTGCAAAACAACTGCCTCTGCACATTGGCAATGCTGCCCACATCAAATGGTCATTTGGCATAGCACGTGGTAAGAATGATAAGATAGACAGCCTACGGCTATGTAACTACGCCTTTAAAGAAGCCGATACGCTAAAAGCCACAGCACCATTAGATCCTGTATTGTTACAGCTAAAAGATTTAATGACAGCCAGAGGCAAATTACTGTCGCAAATGAACAGCACAAAAACGTACTTAAAAGAGCTAAAAAACGTAAGCGATAAGGCTGTTATTGAGATACTTCAAAAGGCACACAAGCAAGCCATTGATGGGATGGCAGCCTCTTTTAAACTATTAGAAAAGGCCATAAAGAAACTAGTACAAGATAGTGAAGCCATCCAAAAAAATTATGACTTGCTGATAACCGTACCAGGCATTGGGCATCTTACAGCTGTGTACATCATTTGTTGCACCAATAATTTTGCTGGCAAGATTAATGGGAAGCAATTGGCCTGTTATGCAGGTGTTGTACCTTTTGAGCATAGCAGTGGCATCAGCATAAAGGGCCGCAACAAAGTACACCCAATGGCTAATAAAGAACTAAAGAAAATGTTGCACCTCTGTGCATTAACAGCTATACAACATAGCCCCGAGTTTAAAGGCTATTATGAACGTAAAAAAGCTGAAGGTAAAAACGGTATGAGTGTGCTAAATGCTATCAGAAATAAAATTGTGCTTAGAGCTGTGGCTGTTGTGAATAACCAAAGAAAATATGTGCCTAATTATCAAAAAGCAGCCTAAAAATACTTTTGGTGCAATCATAACAATCGCACACTGCATCAGTTGTAGTTTTTTCAGCTTTAGGCTTAAGTAATTGCAATCTGTAAATATTTCAAACACAATTTATAAAAGTGCATGTAATAGCAGTTATTTGCACCCTTAAGTAATAACCATTAGTATGAAGTTTTGGTGCTTTCTTTTACTTTTCTGCTGTATTTCTACAAAAGTGTACTTGCAACAATCTTATGTGCTAGAAGGTAAGGTGGGTAATTATCCTATAGTGATGCTGCTTAATCAAACTTTTAATAAAGAAAACAAAACAACAGAAGTTACAGCCACTTATTTCTACAAAAGCAATCGTCATAATATTGAATTAGAAGGTGCTTTAAAAGGTAATACCAATTTGGTTCTCACCAAGGAACCTTACGATGAAGATTCAATACAATACGAGCAATTTAACCTCAAAAAATTGTCTGGTAATAATTGGTCTGGTACATGGAAAAACAAAAAGGGCAGACTGCTAAATGTGGTTTTGCAACCAATTGACACACTAAAATATGCTTTTAACGAAGTGCCAGAAATAGAGTATGTAGCCAATGAAGAACGCATTTATACCAAAGCACAATTATCTGGCTTACAGTTTAGTAAAGATTCTATTACACACAATGGTATTTACACCTTGCAATGGATGAAGGAAAAGCTCACAAAAATTACCTTGTTTAGAGTAACAAGTGGTTATCCCTCAAATGTTTTACAGAAAATTAATCAGGTTTTAAATAAAAATCAATACACTAATATTAGTGCTGCTTTTAGTTGTAATGGTCGTCACTTTGATGGGGAATTTAATTACCACGTTAATTCAATTTTTATTTCAAAAACTATATTAAGTATTGCGGCATTAGATTATTATTATTGTGGTGGTGCGCATCCAGATGGTAACGAAGATCATTTAAACTTTAATACACTTACTGGCGAACAAATTATTAATCTCGAAGATGAATTTTGGTTTACAGGGAAAAAGCCGCTTTCGAAAAATGATAAAAACTTTGATTCTTATACTGAATTAAAAGCCAAAGCACTTGTAGCTGTAATGCAAAAACTTTACCCTAAGCAAATGAAAAAGCCATCGAAAAATAGCGATGATTGTGATTATAACGA
>JAAFHG010000047.1 GCA_013297585.1 Chitinophagales bacterium | reverse complement strand
AAACCAAAACAAGAAAAGACGTATTATCTGTACCATTAAACGCTGTAACTACTAGAGACCCAAAAAACGACAACAAAAAAGCTGACGATAAAAAAACAGTTACTACAAATACAACACCTACCGAAAAAGCACCTGAAGCGGACCTAGAAGAAGTTGTATTTGTATTGCAAAAAGATGGTACTGTAAAAAAAGTAATAGTAACTACAGCCATACAAGACCTTACCAATATAGAGGTTACAAACGGCCTAAAAAAGGATGATGAAGTAATTACTGCGCCATACAACGTGGTAAGTAAAACTTTAAAAAATGGCGACAAAGTTAAAGTTGTGGCAAAAGAAAAACTATACGATGATGGTAAAAAGAAAGAATAAATAGCATATATATTACTGTTTTTAAAAAGGGGCAAATAGTTAAACATTATTTGCCCCTTTTTTGCCTTTTAAATATAAAATATTTTATATATTTTAATGCTTTAGTCCTTTACTAGCTTATACGCACAGCCATTATCTTTGTCACAATATTTTTAAGCAAATTTTTTAAGTAATGAAGGTATTTTTTAAAGCCATTGCGGCAGTTGTAGTGGTACTTTTTTGTATAAATGCAGTACAAGCACAAAGCAAGAAAAAAGAGCGTAAAGGCGAGTTTTACTTCAGTTGGGGCTACAATAAAGAATGGTACACTAAAAGCAACATAAAAGTAAAACAACCCGAACTGGGCAACGATTATAAATTTGTAAACATCACAGGCCACGATAGGCCAGGGTGGGATGAAGGTAACCTACTAAAAATACCTATTTCAATACCACAATACAACTACCGCATTGGCTATTTTTTTAACAAGAAAAAAGGGCTAGCATTCGAAATTAATTTTGACCACACCAAATTTATAGCTGCAGAACAAAATGCGAGAATTGTAGGCAAGCTCAATAATAGACCTGTAGATAGTATTGTTGCCTTTACCGAGCCAAACGGTTATTTCTACTACTTAAATAATGGTGCAAATTTTTTGCTGTTTAACATTGTAAAACGCTGGGGCTTGCACGAATCTAAAAACGGAAATTTTAAAGTAGATGCCCTTGGTAAAGCTGGGATTGGCCCCGTTATTCCACATGTAGAAAACTCATTTAGCACACTTGGTGGCAGTAAACCAAACGACCCACATTTTCAAATTGGCGGCTGGAACGTTGGTGTTGAAGGTACCATAAAAGCCACATTTTTTAAGACAGTTTTTCTAGAATATTGCAATAAGCTCGATTATGCTAGCTACAGCGGCTTAGGCATTTACAAAGGCACCGTAAACCATAGCTTTGGTACTTACGAATGGATATTGAATTTAGGTATCACTTTTCCTATGGGTAAGCTGGTAGAAAAGAAGTAGAAGGCTTATGTAACCAGCTGCAAACCCTTTATCAGCTTGGGTTGCGTCGCACACTGCATCGTTTATATCATTATTCAAATTTTATCAAAGCGTAGCTTTATCATCAATTTTAAAACATCTAATTACCACACTTTATGCGCATTATTTCATACAACTTAAACGGTATAAGAGCCGCCATTAAAAAGGGGTTTGTAGAGTGGTTAGCCACCGATCCTGCAGACATCATTTGTATACAAGAAACCAAAGCACACAAAGAAGATATAGATGTAAAACAGTTTGAAGCCTTAGGCTATCATTCCTACACATTTTCAGCGCAAAAAAAAGGGTATAGTGGTGTGGCTATACTTACCAAAATTGTACCTGATAATGTTGTATATGGTAGCGCTATAGATCAAAGCGATTTTGAAGGCAGAGTTATCCGTGCAGATTTTGGCGACATCACTTTAGTGAATGCTTATTTTCCAAGTGGCACAAGTGGTGATGAAAGACAAACATACAAGTACCAATGGCTAGCCGAGTTTGACGAACACTTGGCGCATTTACGCAAGAAAAGACCACAGCTAATAGTAACAGGCGACTATAATATTGCTCACCATCCAATAGATATTCACGACCCTAAAGGCAACAAAAACTCATCAGGGTTTTTACCAGAAGAGCGAGCTTGGATGGATCAATTTTTAGCAAAAGATTGGGTAGATTCATTTAGAGTTATGCATCCTGATAAGCCACATTGTTACAGCTGGTGGAGCCAACGTTTTCCATCAGTACGCTTACAAAACAAAGGCTGGCGCATCGATTATATTAGCGTTACAAGCAACTTAAAAGATAGAATTGTGAACGCTGATATTTATCCTGATGTTAAGCACAGCGACCATTGCCCTATTTATTTAGAGTTGAAAGATTAAAAAGAAAACTAAAAACATGTACATCTACAACGTAACCACCCAAATATCTCATCAAATACACGATGCATGGGTAGCTTGGATGAAAGCAAAACATATACCTGAAGTAATGGCAAAGGGTTGTTTTACCAAATTTCAATTTGTGCGCTTGCTAGAGGTAGATGAAAGTGAAAGCGTTACCTATGCTACCCAATATTATGCTGAAAGTAAAGCAGATTACAACAGGTATGTTGCAATACACGCAGCAGCATTACGAGAAGATGCTTTAAAAGAATGGGGCAATCAAACAATTGGTTTTAGAAGCTTAATGCAGATAATGCAATAATTTGTTACAACCGCAAACGCCTATAAATACTATGTTTTACAAAATTCTATAGTAGACAAATGCGATACTATCCAATATTTACGGCACTTTTAACAGTTTGTTACTTACAGTTGCATCGCAAAAGCCTTTGTGGATAAGGCTTTTAAGTGACACTAAAAAATGAAAGATTATAGTAAATTTATTTTGTTGGTAATGAAAAGCGAATAATTTTGTTTCTCTAAAATAACATTTAAAATTATACACATGAACAAAGCCGAATTAGTTGCCCAACTATCTGAAGATGCTGGCATAACAAAAACACAAGCAAACGCAGTATTAGATTCGTTTACTGCTACTGTTACAAAAACCTTGAAAAAGGGCGATAAAGTTACTTTAGTTGGTTTTGGTACTTTCTCTGTATCTAAGCGTGCAGCAAGAACTGGTCGTAACCCACAAACTGGTGCTGCTATTAAAATTAAAGCTAAAAAAGTTGCTAAATTTAAAGCTGGTAAAGAGTTGAGTGCCAAAATTTAACACACAATTTTTACCAAAAAAATTTAAAAGTCCTGCTGTATTGCAGGATTTTTTACTTTTACAGCTCACGACAAAAATTTAAAACACAATTATCATGGGTAGAGGAGACAAAAAAACTGCAAAAGGTAAGCGCTTTAAAGGCTCTTTCGGCAAATGCCGTCCTGCAAATGCAGCAAAAAAAGTAACTACAAAAGTTGCTGAAGTAAAAGCATCTTAATAAAGCATTGTATTAATAGCTTTTTAAACGGTTGCAATATTGCAACCGTTTTTTATTTCCTACAGTTCTTTGCCTTTTAAGCACTAACCTCTCTATTTTTGTAAAATACCCTCTCCTTTAAAAAAATGAATATCGTTAACAAACAAGTTAAGATTTACAAATACGAACTAACTCTCCCCACCATTTTATGGTTTTTACTGGCCGCAATTGCAGTAACCTTAGAGCTTAGTAGAGGTTTAAATTCGATTAATAATTTTTTAATATACAAAGGCGTTTTTCAGCATACGCTACAGCACCAAAACTTATATCTACAGTACCCTAATGAATATGATGATGCTAACCATTACGGGCCATTGTTTAGTATTATTATCGCCCCATTTGCCATGCTAAATAATTATGTTGGTTGCTTTTTGTGGTGCATGGCCAATGCTGCTACCTTATTTGTTGCCATTAAATATTTGCCCCTTACTAGTCATCAAAAAAATGTAATACTACTAATTACAGCAGTAGAAATGATGACATCTACGCACAGTGTACAGTTTAACCCTATGTTAACTAGTTGGATGTTACTAGCATTTATCTTGATAGAAAAAGAGCTTGATATTTGGGCTACATTGTTTATTGTAGCTGGCTTTTATGTAAAGTTGTATGGGATTGTAGGACTCGCTTTTTTCTTTTTCTCAAAGCACAAAATCAAGTTTATTGGCTGGTTTGTTTTTTGGCTAATAGTTTTGTTTTGCTTACCAATGGTTATGTCTTCGCCTGCATTTATTGTACAATCTTATCAAGATTGGTACCACTCGCTTGTGGCCAAAAATGTACAAAATACCGATAGCTCAATAGCTATGAATCTGCAAGATTTATCGGTACTTGGTATGGTACGTAGAATATTTAAGGTAGCCAATTTACGCAACTATCTCATTATTGTACCAGCAGGCATCATGTTGCTATTGCCATATGTAAGGGTAAGCCAATTTAAGCATGTGTATTTTCGGCTATCCTATTTGGCGCTATTGCTTATTAGTGTTGTAATATTTAGCACATCAGCCGAGTCGCCAACTTATGTAATTGCCGTTACAGGTGTGGCTATTTGGTTTGTGGTACAAGCCGTACCTACTGCAAAATGGGTCTATTTACTACTAATATTTACAATTGTTGTTACCACATTTTCAGTTACCGATCTATTTCCACATTCAGTGCGTGTAAATTTCTTCATAGCCTACGCACTCAAGGCACTACCATGTTTTAGCGTATGGCTTGTGTTAATGTATCAGCTATTGTTTAATAAGTACAAAACAATAAAAATAAACAAAGTTTAATGCTTTATAAAATCTTAAACAGGCAATTAGATTATAATGTGCCTGTTTAAGATAACTTAGTAGAAGATACTATGTGGTAGATTTTTTAAGCAACAAAATACAGTAACCTTAACGGCAAAAAGCTTTAGCAATGTTGTAGTCAAAATAAAACTAAGTGCTTTTACCACAATACGTTTTAACAAGGCTTTAGATATAACCGAATTTATTAGCCGTATAAAGAATAGTTTATTACATATCGTAATTTTACCATCTATCGCCATCAATTAAATTACCCAAACCACCAAGTACACTGCCTTCTTCTTTTCTGGCTCCTGTACTGTATTGTAAAATTCTGCTAGCTAAGCGGCTTATTGGTAGGCTTTGAATCCACACGGTGCCAGGGCCTTGCAATGTTGCAAAAAATACACCTTCGCCGCCAAATAATGTGTTTTTAATACCGCCTACAAATTGAATATCGTAATGAACGGTTTGTGTAAATGCTACAATACAACCTGTATCAATTTTTATAATCTCGCCAGATTGCAATTCTTTTTGTTGTACGTGGCCACCTGCATGCATAAAGGCCATACCATCGCCTTCTAACTTCTGCATAATAAAACCTTCACCCCCAAATAAGCCAGTACCTAGCTTGCGTTGAAATTCAATACCTACGCTTACACCTTTTGCAGCACATAAAAACGCATCTTTCTGGCAAGTAATTCTACCGCCTAAGCGATGCAAATCCAACGGAATTATTTTACCAGGATAGGGCGATGCAAAGCTAACATGCTTTTTACCATAAGCTACATTGGTAAAGGCCGTCATAAACAAACTTTCGCCAGTTAATAAACGCTTACCTGCGCTAAATAATTTGCCCATTAAACCACTATTTTGTTGGTTACTACCATCACCAAAAATGGTTTGCATTTGTATGCCGTCATCCATCATCATAAATGCGCCTGGCTCTGCAACTGCAGTTTCGTTAGGGTCTAGCTCTATTTCTACATATTGCATTTCTTCGCCTAAAATGCGGTAGTCTATTTCGTGATTTTGTATCATAATTAATGGTTTGTTTTTAGCTATTTCAAAAATAACTATTTGGCATTAACAACAAATAAAATGGGTAAAAATATGTATGAAGGTTTTGTGAAAATAAAAAACCATCCGCGTTGGCAGATGGTCGTCGTTCGTAAACAACTAGGGGTTAGGGGGTAATTCTTTTCCGAGTGCTCCTAGTATGAAGTTATAGAAATTACTATTAACTAATGTTGCTTAGCAGTAAGGTTATTGTCGAGCCAAATTGCCCGACAACAACTTTACTAGGGGGGCTAAATGAATAGGGGTACTTCTTTTAGCACATGCATGTTTGTTTTGCAACAATACATACCATCTTTTCGCTCGTTACTGTTTTCTAAAGCACTTAAAATTGTTTTTTAAAGGGTTTGGTGGTTGTGTGTTTTTAAGAAGCTGAATTTTTTGTTTTTATTTAGGATTACTTAGAGGGTTAAATGTTTTCTAGTTTTTTACATCTCTCTATTTCTTTCGCTACTATCAATTTTCAAAGCTAGTGCCAAAACCTAATACGCTGATAATCAATAAAAAATATTTTTTGAGATGTAAGAAATATCTATCATTTGGAAAGAAAGTCCAAAAAATGGACAATCTTTACAATATTATTTATTCTTGCAAATAAGCCTACTTATGAGTGCGTATAATATTTTTATGGTAGAAGACGATAAATGGTATGGCGAGCTATTGCAATACCACATGAGTCTTAACCCCGATTATAAAATTACTCGGTTTGAAACAGCCAAAGACTGCCTTAATAAATTGTACTTACAGCCAGACTTAATTACAGTAGACATATCGTTGCCAGATATGCAAGGTGATAAGCTGTATCAAAAAATACGAGAAATAGACAAGCAGGTACCCGTTATAGTCATTAGCTCGCAAGAGAACATTACCGTTGCTGTGAATTTGCTAAAAATGGGTGTAAGTGATTATTTGGTAAAAGATGAATCTACCAAAGATTTACTCTGGAAAAGTATTATTCATATACGTGAAAACCAGTCGCTACGCAAGGAAGTAGCACAGCTGAGAGAAGAACTAGGGCAAAAATTTTCGTTTGAAAAAACATTAATAGGCCAAAGCGATGCGCTAAAAAATATTTTCCGCATTATGGAAAAAGCATCTAAAACCAATATTAATGTATCTATAACTGGCGAAACTGGTACCGGTAAAGAAGTGGTGGCTAAGGCTATACATTACAATAGCGATAGAAAAAAGAAAACATTTGTACCTGTAAATATGGCCGCAATACCTAGAGAACTGGTAGAAAGCGAGCTATTTGGCTACGAGAAGGGTGCTTTTACTGGTGCTGTAACAAGAAAAATAGGTAAGTTTGAAGAAGCAGATGGCGGCACCATTTTTTTAGACGAAATAGCCGAACTAGATCTAAGCGTACAAAGTAAGCTGCTACGTGTATTGCAAGAAAGAGAAGTGGTACGTATAGGTGGCAACGAAAAAATAAAGCTAGATATACGCTTACTTGTAGCCACCCATAAAAACCTTGCAGAAGAAGTAAAAAAAGGTAATTTTAGAGAAGATTTGTATTACCGTATTATAGGCTTACCTATTAATTTACCACCATTGCGAGACCGAGGTAACGATATACTGATTTTGGCAAAGCACTTTTTAGACGATTTTGCGAAGCAGAATAAACTTGGTAGCATAAACATAGCCCAAAGCGCTAAAGACAAATTACTCCGATACAATTTTCCTGGCAATATTAGAGAATTAAAAGCCATGGTAGAACTTGCAGCTGTTATGTGCGATGGCAACGAAATTGTAGCCGATGACATTACTTTTAACGCCACAAGAAACGAGGAGAATTTTTTAACTGAAGAAAAAACCTTGCGACAATACACACTAGACATTATTAAACTATATTTGAAGAATAATAATAACGATGTGATTGCTACTGCCAAAAAACTAGATATTGGTAAAAGCACCATTTACAAAATGATACAAGATGGTGATATTAAATAAGCCAAATTTTCCACAAAACGGATGGAAATTCCACAAAACGGAAAAAATTAAAAAATTTATACATGTAAATACATAGTAACCAACACTATTGCTCATTATTTTTATTAGGTACAATTTGTGATATTATTAGAGCTTATCCTCAAAGTAATTAAAAATCGAGTATGTACGGTATAGTAAATAAAGCGATAGAAGATTTAGTAATTGAAAATTTTGGCGAAGCAAAATGGCAAGCAGTAAAAGACCGTAGTGGTGTAGATATTGATTTTTTCATTAGTAATGAGCCTTACGACGATGAAATTACATTTTTATTGGCCAATGCAGTATCGGCAGAAACAGGCCTACATATAGACAATGTTTTTAATGCGTTTGGCGAATGGTGGATACTAAAAATAGGGAAAGAAAAATATGGTGGATTAATGGCAGCAGGTGGTAAGCATTTAAAAGAATTTTTAATTAACTTGCCCGTGTTTCATAACAGGATAATGATGATTTATCCTAAACTAACACCGCCAGAATTTAGAATAAGTGATATACAAGATAACCAATTGTGTGTACACTATTTTTCTAAAAGAAGCGGTTTACGAGAATTTGTGAGAGGCCTTTTATCTGGATTAGGTAAAATGTACAATACACCATTGCAGATAGAATTAGTGCAGCATAAAGTAGGAGACGACGGTCACGAAATTTTTAAACTAATTTGGTAATAATATTTTGGCAAATCAATTCCTTTTTGAAAAACAACAATTTAACAGGTTATTCCCGTTCTACATCCGTATAAACGCTAGTTTATATATCGTAGACTATGGGCTTACGTTACAAAAAGTATTGCCCAATAAACATAACCTACCATTTAGCGATAGCTGCATTATTAAAAGACCAGCAGACCTAGAAATAAATTTTGAGCTACTAAAAAATATAGCTGGGAGGCAGGTTATTATTGAGTGCCTTAACGAAAAGCGTATTAAACTTCGTGGTCAAATAGAATATCTAGAAGATAGTAACGAACTTTTATTTTTAGGCTCGCCTTGGTTTGGTTCTATTGAAGAAGTAATAGAAAACAATTTAACACTCGATGATTTTGCCTATCACGACCCAATGATAGACTTGCTACATGTACTAAAAACGCAAGAAATAACTTCAGACGACTTAAAACATGTTTTAAAAACCGTTAACAAACAAAAAAACGAACTAAAAAAAGTTAATAAAGAGATACAAGACATTGCTTTATTCTCTCGCCTTACACCCAACCCCTTAATACGTATAGACCTACAAGGCAATGTACTAACCAGAAATCCCGCCGCAGAGCTACTAGAAACGTTTACAGATAACGGTGTACAACATAACTATAAAAAATTTTTTGTACAAGTATCTAAAAATTTTCTGGGAAATGATGATGAATGGACGTTTGAAACCCAATCGGGTGATAAGGACTTCTCATTTACCTGTAAACCATTAATACAAGAAGGCTACATAAATATTTATGGTAGAGATATTACCCAATTTAAAAAAGACCAAGCAGAGTTACATAAGCTATCCTACATCATCCAGCAAACACCCAATGCCATTGTAATTACCGATGCCTTGGGCAGAATAGAGTGGGTAAATAAAGGGTTTTACGAAAATACTGGCTACAAAGTAGAGGAAGTAATTGGTAAAACACCCGGTAGTTTTTTACAAGGCCCAGAAACTGATAACAACACAAGGCTGTATATAAGAGAAAAAGTACGTAGCGAACAACCATTTACCTGTGAAATATACAACTACAAAAAAACTGGTGAAGGTTATTGGCTGCGCATTAATTCGCAACCGATATTTGATATAAATGGCAAGCTAATTCAATTTTTTGCAATAGAAGAAGATATTACCAAAGAAAAAGAAGTTGCTGAGAAATTAAAAGAGTTTGATAAGCGTATAAATCTCGCTTTACAAAAAATGGGCGATAATGTTTGGGAACACGATTTTACTACCAACCAAACCAGTTTTTCGCAAAAAGAATTTGAGTTACTTGGATACACATCCGAAGAGTTTGAAAGCAATGTAGACCTGTGGTACAGTTGTGTACATAAAGAAGATAAAAATAGTTTAAAAGAAAACGATATTAAATATAGGCGAGGTTTGATAGATCACCACTCGTTAGAATATCGTATTATAGACAAAAGCGGTGACTTAAAATGGGTATTAGACAGGGGCGTTGTAATAGAAAAAAATAGTATAGGATTACCAATACGAATTATAGGTACACATACCGATATTACTGCTAAAAAATCTATTGAAAAAGAAGTAGAGGCATCAGCAAGTCGCATGTCATCGCTTATTA
The DNA here is from genome assembly GCA_013297585.1 of Chitinophagales bacterium. Taxonomy (GTDB): domain Bacteria; phylum Bacteroidota; class Bacteroidia; order Chitinophagales; family Chitinophagaceae; genus Parasediminibacterium. The sequence continues at coordinate 4,855 of JAAFHG010000047.1, read as the reverse complement.
CCAACTTACAGGCTGGTATTTTACTATCTAACGATGCGAGATTAATAACACTTGCAAACAAAAATTTTTGCGACTTATTTAATATACAATTAACCCCCGCAGAACTTGTAGGTAATAGCTGCGATACATCACTACAACAATCAAAATACCTATTTAAACATCAAGATACCTTTATTCAAACTATTCAGCATTTGTACGAAGATAAAAAACTGAGTACAGGCAATAGATTTGAGCTATTAGATGGTAGGTTTTTTGAAATAGATTTTATTCCAATTTGGAACCAAAATATATACGAGGGTAGCCTTTGGGTTTACAATGACATAACAGAGAAATTAAATACAGAGAAGCGCTTAGAAGATCAACGCGTATTTTACGAAGAAATTTTAGATAATATTCCTTCCGATATAGCTGTATTTGACCATAAACACGCCTATTTGTACTTAAATCCTAAAGCGATTAAAGATGCAGAGCTTCGTAAATGGATGATTGGAAAAAAAGATGAAGATTACATACAACTTAGAAATTTACCAGAAAGTATCTTAACCGAGCGTAGAAGCATTTTTAATGACATATCACAATCTAAAGAACTAAAAAGCTGGGAAGAGGAAAGAATATTGCCAGACGGCAGCAAAAAGTACATATTACGCAATATGTACCCTGTACTTGATAAAAACAAAGAAGTTAAAATTGTAATAGGATATGGCATAGATATTACAGATATTAGAACTATACAACAAAAAATTGAACTCAGCGAAAAAAGCTACAGAGATGTGATTGATAATAGTATGGCTATTATTACCACACACGACCTCGATGGCAGATTTTTAACCGTAAACCCAATGGTGGGTAAACTATATGGCTACGAGGATGAAGAAATGATAGGCCACAGTATTACAGAGTTTATGTTGCCAGAAGACAGTAGCTTTTTTAACGTCACTTACTTAGATAAAATTATTGAAGAAAAACAAGCAAACGGTATTTTACGTGTGGTAAATAAAAATGGCAACGTAATATATACGCTTTACAATAATTTTTTAAAAGAAGAGCCAGGCAAACCGCCATATATCATTGGCTTTTCGGTAGATATTACAGATAGAGTATTAGCAGAAAAAGAGCTTAAAAAAGCCAAAAAAATTACCGAAGAGCTAGCAAAAACCAAGCAAAATTTCTTGGCCAATATGAGCCACGAAATACGCACACCTATGAATGCCATTATGGGTATGGCTAATCAATTAGGCAAAACACAACTTAATTCTACACAGCAATTTTATTTAAACACCATTAATGCCGCTTCAGACAACTTACTGGTAATTATTAACGATATTTTAGATTTATCTAAGATTGAAGCAGGTAAACTAAGCTTCGAAAATATTGGCTTCGAGCCACAGCTATTTGTGCTTAATGCTATGCAAGTATTGGCCAATAAGGCAGATGAAAAGGGCTTACAGCTTACTAATTCTTACTTTGATAACACGGTTTCTAAAGTACTTATTGGCGACCCCTATAGGCTAAACCAAGTAATGCTAAACTTAATTAGTAATGCCATTAAATTTACCGAAAAAGGCAGTATAGATGTAAAACTAAGTGTTGTAAGCAGTAACCTACAATCGCAACTTATACAAATAGCCATTACCGATACAGGCATAGGTATGGAGGACGAATTTGTACAACGCTTGTTCGACAAGTTTAGCCAAGAATACGAATCGGTAAGTAGAAAATATGGTGGTACTGGCTTAGGCATGAGCATTTGTAAAGATCTTATAGAACTGATGGGTGGTAGAATATATGCTAGCAGCAAAAAAGGCGTGGGTACCACCATTACATTTGAGCTAGAACTTAAAAAAGGTACACCAGCAGATTTAAAAACAAAAGAAATAATAGAGTTTGAGAAAGATTTTTTAGCCGATAAGAAAATATTAATAGTAGACGATAACGATATGAACCGCCTAGTAGCATCTATCATTCTAGAAAACTATGGTACACAAATTTTTGAAGCCGTAAACGGTGCCGAAGCAATAGAAAAAGTAAACAGCGTTAAGCCACACTTGGTATTAATGGATTTACAAATGCCTATTATTAATGGCTTTGATGCCACAGAAACTATACGAAAACAAGGCAATAACGTACCAATAATAGCGTTAACAGCTAATGCCATAAAAGGTGAAAATGATAAGTGTTTTATATCGGGCATGAACGATTATGTACCAAAGCCTTTTAAGGAAGAAGACTTACTAAAAGTAATAGCAAAGTGGCTAGATAAAGCAATAACCACTACTACTATACAAATTGAAGAAACTAACATTGCAATGCCCGATAGTAACGATGCACCTTTATACGACTTAACTAACCTTAACACCATTAGCGGTGGTAATGAGGCCTTTATTAAAAAAATGCTAGCCATTTTTTGTGAACAAACACCACAAATGATGCAAGAAATGCAAGAAGCATTTACAACCAACGAGTTAGAAAAAATGGGGGCTTTAGCACATAAGATTAAGCCAAGTATCGATAATTTAGCCATAAATTCGTTAAAACAAGTTATAAGAGATATAGAAGCAGCAGGAAAAGGTAAATTAACAACCGATGATTTACCAGGCCAACTGCAATTATGCCAAGATGTAGTTGTAAAAGTAATAGCACAAATGCATAATGCGTATCCTAACTTGTAATAACATCTAAACTATTACAAGATGAAAGTAGCACAAAAGTTGTTTAAAAATGGGCAATTTATGCCTCAATTTGGTGATGCGCTTAATAGCGATACTAAAAAACTTGTATTAGGCTTTGGTAGCAAAATGCTACTGCAAAACGATACAATTTATAATCATTTACTGCAAGATTATCCGCAATCAGATATTGTACTTTGCTCTACAGCAGGCGAAATTTACGATGATACCGTGTACGACGATACCGTATCGGTAGTTGCCATAGAGTTTGAAAAAACACAGTTTACCACCATCTGCATTAATATAAAAGACCAACCAAGCAGCTTTGAAGCTGGTAAACTTATATTTAATCAATTAAACTTTTTAGGTAGCTTGTCTTATGTATTAGTAATATCTGATGGTGGCCTAGTAAATGGCAGCGAACTTGTAAGAGGCATAGAAGATATTAACCATGGTAATATACCCGTAACAGGCGGCCTTGCAGGCGATGCGGCAAGATTTATATCTACATTAGTTGGCTACAATCAAGCACCAGCCGAGGGCAATATTGTAGCCGTTGGGTTTTATGGTAACGATTTAAAAGTAGCACATGGCTCTATGGGCGGCTGGGAAATTTTTGGCCCAGAAAAAATGGTAACACGTTCTGTAGCCAACCGTTTATACGAAATAGATAATGGTAGTGCACTAGATTTATACAAAAAATATCTTGGTAAATATGCCGATGAATTACCGGGCTCTGCACTATTATTTCCACTTTGTGTACGCTTAGAAGGGCAAGAAGGCTACTTGGTACGTACAATTTTATCTATTAATGAACAAGAGAAAGAAATGGTATTTGCAGGCGATATACCAGAAGGCGCATATGTACGCTTTATGAAAGCCAATTTTGATAAAATTATTGATGCCGCCAATCAAGCTGCTAATAATACATTGGTACAATTTGACAATGCTATAAATAACAAACCTAAATTAGCATTACTAATAAGCTGTGTGGGCAGAAAGTTGATACTAAGTAAGCGCATAGATGAAGAAATTGAAACCATAAAAGATATATTTGGCAACGAAACAATTATTACTGGCTTTTATTCGTATGGCGAAATATCGCCACTTAATCCGCATAGTAAATGCGAGCTGAATAACCAAACCATGACCATTACAACCTTTAACGAATAAAATGCAGCCTAAACCTAACCCATCATATCACAAACTAGTACAGAGGCAACTTAAAAAATATACAAGTCCAGAGTTACTTACCAACGAGCATTTTTTAAAGTTTATTGAAGCTGTAAGCGACTCGTACGAAGCTTTTGATAAAGACAAAGAACTATCAGACCACTCTTTTACTATTAGTCAACAAGATTTTTCTGAAATAAATGATAAGCTTAAAGAAGAGTTTGAGCTTAAAAATATTTTTATAGAAAAACTAAAGGATGCGTTAAATAATATTTCTACTAAAGCTAACAACACCTTAATTCATCAAGATGATGATTTATTGCAAATAGTGGATTTACTAAACGACGAAATTAATAAGCGTAAAGAAGTAGAAAGCCAACTGCTATTAGCAAAAGATGAAGCCGAACTTGCTAGCCAAGCCAAATCGGAGTTTTTATCCATCATGAGCCACGAAATACGAACACCGTTAAATGCGGTAATTGGTATGGGGCATTTATTGCTAAAAAATAATCCACGAGAAGATCAAATTGCCAATTTAACAGCGCTTAAAACCTCGGCAGACCATCTACTAGTATTAATTAACGATATACTTGATTTTAATAAAATAGAGTCGGGCAAACTAGAGTTGGAAGAATCTGTTTTTAGCATAAAAAAACTAATTGCAGATATTATTACAGGCAATAAAAACAGTGCCGATGAGCGTGAAAATAAAATAATTTTAGATATAGATGCTAACTTACCACAACACTATTTAGGTGATGGTTTAAGGCTTGGTCAGGTGTTTAATAATTTAATTTCAAACGCAGTAAAATTTACTCAAAAAGGTACGATAACTGTAAGTGCCAAGCTTAAAAATAAGCTACCAAATAGCTATGCTGAAATAGATTTTGCTATTAAAGACTCAGGCGTTGGTATTGCATTAGATAAGTTAACAAGCATATTTATGCCATTTATGCAAGCTTCAACGTCTATTACCAGAAAATATGGTGGTACTGGTTTGGGCTTAGCTATTACTA
>JAAFHG010000025.1 GCA_013297585.1 Chitinophagales bacterium | reverse complement strand
TGTTTAAGATGCGTATTTACAACCTGAATTGTTTTAGTTACTTTATTATATATGCACAATCCAATATCTCGTACAAACAACCAAACACGCTGTTCTTTATCTACTATCAACGTTTCTACATCATTTCTGCAAGTGCCATTGGTACTTTTTACGCAAGCAGTTTGTAAGGCTATTTGTAGGCCAGATGGTACAACTAACAAACCTCCATCGTTGGTGGCTAAAAATAAATTTCCTGCTTTGTCACCAGCTATTACATTGATATTATAAGTTATTTTTGCTTTTTGATTGCTGCCATTAGGCATAAACATTGCATCTGAAAAAGTTTGTGTAAGCTGGCTGTAAATGCTTAAACCCTGGCCAGTACCTACCCACAAATTATGCTTAACATCTTCGCCAATTGCTGTAATATAATTATGTGGCAATGAGTTAGAATCAGATAACTGCTTTCTAAATACTTTAAAATTATAGCCATCATATCTATTTAAGCCATCGAAAGAACCAAACCAGATATAGCCTTTATGATCTTGATAAATACTTCGTACAGAATTATTAGATAATCCTTTATCTATACCTAAGTGTGAAATTGAAGGTATCGTATTGGCCAATAAACTTTGAAGAAACAAAAAAGTAGAAACGATAATAGCAACAAAACCCTTATTTAACGCAGTAAATGGATAATAAGTACAATGAATTTTCAATCGTTTATATTTATAATTCTTAATAAAGGAAGAAACTTAACTAATAATGGCAATTTGTATAACTGTGTAAAAGAAAGAAAAAAGCTGCAATTTTATTAAAAAACTAGCACACCATGTAGCAAACAAAGTGGTTTGGTACTGCCTAAATAGTAAGGGCCTATTTAAAAATGATTCAAAGAATTTGCGTAACAAATTGAAATTAACCATTGGGAGCACAAATAATTTGTGCAAATGAGTGCCTTTTACAGCAATAAGAAAATAATGGCAGTTTATAATTATAAACAGGTACTAAATAATGTAAAAACAAAGCGGTTTCGCTTCTATAAATATATTCTTACCTCTATTACTATACACTATTGGCATTGTCGTTTTATAGGCTTTTATTACCGTACTTATTGCGTCTTCAACTATCGCATAACAGAAACATTAATGAACAGAATAACGACTGCTTTTACAGCACATAGGGCTACGTTTGGCGCAAATGCATTACAGAATTTACTAATTTTATAGCCCAGTTTAAAGCTGCCCGTGGTACACAACTGCAACAAAAGGTAAAGTAAGCGATGCCACAGAAACCACCGAAGCTACCCGAGCGGTATTAGAAATACAGCTTACTACCAATATACTTAGCATTGCCCTTAAAAACATAGGCAACCCACAAGCTGCTGCATCCTTTTTTTGACCAAAGTATTTTGGCAGGAAAAAGTAGTGATGGTGGTGAGGAAAAGAAGGTGGATGAGGGGAAGTAAAAGGAATACTAGCAGCCAATTAATGGATTCAGCTAATAACTAGTATCTTACATTAAAATCAATATCAAAATAATACAAAATGGCACTACTACGCTATATAAAAAGAATGCAGTTCATTGATTTTTTAATAAGAAGAAAGGCAACAGGAAATTTAGAAAACTTTGCTAGTAAAAATAGACAGAGTAAAAGTAGTTTAATGGAAGTACTAAAAGAAATGAAAGAAATCGGATTTCCTATTAAATACAATAAAAGTATAGGAAGCTATTTTTACGAACTTGAGGGAAAAATGGTTAGCTCTTTTTTTCAGGAAGTAGGAACAATGATGACTAGAGATGAGATGAAAAATGTATCTAGTCAAGCTGACAACATTTGCTTTTCAGAAACTAAAATATTTGAGATATGCACCTAATAAATTTAAGTTCCAGATATACTGGAATCTGTAATAATAATTTTGTGTTTTCAAGCTAATACTGGTCACTTAGATTTATTTAATTCCCATAATAACTCGAGTAAAAATGGGAATATGAACTAGTCTAATAAAACAAGTGTAGCTTATTATAAAACTAAAAATTAAACAAATGAAACATTTACAGAATTTAGGGAAAACTCTATCAAGGGATGCAATGAAGCTAGTTTTAGGTGGTGACGCAAATCAGTTAGCACCTTTTTCAGATGGTTTTAGTTGCGAATGTAAAGACGGACATTCTGCTGGTATGACTAGTTGTACCACCTGCGAAAGGTATTGTAGCACCGATAACTCATACGGTGGCCAAAAAAGTTGTGATTAGTTAAAAAACACCTGAAAGACTATCTGAAAAATCAGGTAGTCTTTTTTTATAAAGCAAATTCATTCTTATCACAAGTCATGAACAAGATAATAGCAATAATACTCATAAACTTAAGTTTTTCAGCAAATGCTCAAACAAAAGATACGGCACTTCAAATAAAAGGTAAGCTTGTCCGTATTAATGATTCCATCAATTATATCTATGCCATTTTTCTTGATGGTAAAACAGGGATGGATAGCGCAAAAGTTGTTAATGGAGAATATTATTTTAAAAATATTACAAAAGTTACATCGCTGATAACATTGTTTTGCAAACCACCTTATGCAAAAGATCATTTTAAACAAAGCAATATGACTTCTTTCTTAAGCGAGCCAACCTCAATAGAAGTAATTTCAAACGATTCATTTTCAAACACACAAGTCATAAACTCTTTAGCAAATAGAGATTATACAATTCTAGAAGAAAAAAGAAGCAACTATTCTAATCAATTAAGTCTTCTATTTAGTAATCAATCCAAGTTTCAACCCACCGAATTATCCGATAAAATTGATTCCATTCAAAAGTTACTTGCATACATGTATCAAACATTTATACAAAAAAATCCAGCCTCTCTAGCTGTGCCTTTTGCTTTAGAAAAATATCTATTCTTTATTTCAGAAAATTCAACGGCAAAAGAAGTTGCCTTTGCAAAAGGAGTTTTTAGCAAGTTCACAAAAGTTCAAATAAACTCTTACTCTGGCATTAGAATAAAGAAAAAACTTGAATCATACGACATAAAGATTGGTATGAGTGCGCCGAATTTTATTCAAAAAGACACTTCAAATAATTTCATTTCTTTAAATAAATTTAGAAAAAATAAATACATTCTGATAGATTTCTGGGCTTCTTGGTGTGGGCCTTGTAGAAAAGAAAGCCCCAATCTAAAAGAACTATATAAGCAATTTAGCCCCAAAGGATTTGATATAATTAGCGTCTCTCTTGATAGTGATAAAAAGAAGTGGATGAATGCGATACAAACAGACTCATTAAATTGGACACATGTTTCAGATTTGAATTACTGGAAAAACAATGTAGCGCTTCTGTATAAAGTAAATGCAGTGCCTACAAAAATATTGATTGATAAAAGTGGGGTTATTGTTGGCAAATATGTAGGTATTGATGACCAACAATTATTACGTAAAAAACTAAGCGAAATTTTCCAATAGATTGTGATAGCCCCCTTGAATTATGTAAGCGCATCCTATATCAACTTCTCATTAACAGAACTTTTCGCCATTGTTGGTATGTAGGGCAGGCAATAGTTCAAGCATACCAACAATTTTTAGCAGTACAACTTTTACCTTCAAATGCTTCCCCAAGAATCGTGGTAGGCAATGTGTCAGCATAACTACCCTTGTGCCCTTTGCCTTCTTTGTTTCTTTGTGTGAAATACCTACGCTACAATAAAAGCTCCTCAACTAACAGAACGTACAAGTGTGCGACGCAACGAAGCTAAATAGGACCACAAAAGCTGGCTACATAAAAAATATGATAAACGGTTTTTGTGGCTATTATTACAATCTCTATCTTACAACCATCATTCATTAACCAAAAAGAAGGAGACCACACTTTGAGACGTAAAGACTTCTTACAACTATCTGCAATGGGCTTGGGCGCTACAATGCTGCCTAATACCAACTTGCTTGGCAACCCAATAGATGTTGCCGATTTACTTGCCCCAGGTATAGATGCTGCTGCAAAAAAAGTGTTGGCCGATGTGGCTTTAAACACGGCTAAAAGCAAAGGCGCAACCTATGCTGATATTAGAATAGGCCGCTACTTGAGTCAGGCTATTGCTACCAGAGAAAACCGTGTACAAAATGTATCTAACGCCGAATCTTTTGGTGTGGGTATTCGTGTTTTGGCCAATGGTTGCTGGGGTTTTGCTGCTACCAACGATGTAACGAAAGAAGGTGTTGCTAAAACTGCCGAGCGTGCCGTTGCTGTTGCTAAAGCCAATGCAAAAATTACTGATGCACCTGTACAACTTGCGCCACAAAAGGGTTATGGCGAAGTAAGCTGGAAAACGCCTATTGAAAAAAGTGCGTTTGAAGTGCCTATTAAAGAGAAAATAGACTTGCTACTAAATGTAAACGGTATAGCCATGAAAGGCGGTGCAAGTTTTGTTAACTCTAGCATTTTTGCCATTAACGAGCAGAAGTATTTTGCTTCTACCGATGGTAGTTATATAGACCAAGATATTCATCGCTTGTTTCCTAGCTTTAACATTACTAAAATAGATAGAGCACTGGGTAAGTTTGAAACGATAAAGTCGTTGAGCTCGCCAGTAGGTATGGGTTACGAATACCTAACCTGTGGCGCAGCAGATAAAGTAGGCGGCATTATTACACGCTATAAAAACCGCTACGATATTTTGCAAGATGTTACAGAAGCAACTGCTGCTGTTAATCAAAAAATTAGTGCAAAAAGCGTAGAACCTGGTAAATACGACCTAATTCTAGATCCATCGCATTTATGGTTAACCATTCACGAATCGGTAGCGCACCCAACAGAACTAGACCGTGTGCTTGGCTACGAAGCGAACTATGCAGGTACTAGCTTCTTAACCATGGACAAACTAAAAACTGGCAACTTTAAATTTGGTAGCGATAAGGTAAACGTAGTTGCTGACAAATTACAAAAAGGTAGCCTTGGCGCAGTAGGTTACGATGATGAAGGTGTAGGCACTAAACAATGGGATATTATTAAGAATGGTGTATTGGTAAATTTTCAAGCGATAAGAGACCAAGCACATATTTTGGGCTTAAAAGAAAGCCAAGGTTGCTGCTACGCACAAAGCTGGAACGATGTTCAGTTTCAACGTATGCCAAACGTATCGTTAATGCCGGGTAAAGAGAAACTAAGTGTAGACGATATGATTAAAAATGTAGAAAAAGGTATTTACATTATTAATGATGGTTCATTCTCTATTGACCAACAACGTTATAATTTTCAATTTGGTGGACAGTTGTTTTACGAAATTAAAAATGGTAAAATTGTAGGCATGTTGAAAGATGTGTCTTATCAAGCAAATACTAGAGAGTTCTGGAATTCTTGTAGTGCTATCGCTGATGAAAGCGACTATCGCCTAGGTGGTGCATTTAACGATGGTAAAGGGCAACCTGCACAATCAAACGCTGTATCGCATGGTAGTAGTACTACACGCTTTGATGGTGTAAACGTCATCAACACAGCAAGAAAAATAGGATAAGAAACCCATTTTAAACATCATTTAATTATACATCAATGGCAATTTTAAATAAAGAAGACGCAAAAAAACTGCTAGAAAAAGTATTAAAATACTCTAAGGCAGATGAATGCGAGGTAAGCTTAAACGGTAGCGAAGGCGGCAATATTCGATATGCACGTAATGCAGCTTCTACCTCTGGCGATATCAGCACCATGACGCTATCTGTTAACTCTATTTTTGGTAAAAAATCTGGTAGTGCCAATATCAACGAGTTTGATGATGCTGCATTAGAAAGAGTAGTAAGACGTTCAGAAGAACTAGCGCAGCTAGCACCAGAAAACCCTGAACGTATGCCCCTTTTAGGGCCAAATACATTTAAAGATGGGGTAAACTATGATGCAAAAACTGCCGCAGCCACACCTGCTACAAGAGCAGAACTTGTTGCAAAAAGTATTGCTGTAGCAAAAGAAGCCAAACTAGAAGCAGCAGGCTTTTTAGAGAATACGACCTCATTCACAGCAGTTTTAAACTCAAAAGGTTTATATGCCTACGATAAGGGTACAGATGTTATTTTTTCTGTAACTACACGTAATGCAGCTGGTACAGGATCTGGCTATGCAGCTAGAGGTTTTAATGATATTACTAAACTAGATACTTTTTCGGCTACCAAAATTGCTGCACAAAAAGCCAATGGTTCGGCCACGGCAAAAGCTATTGAGCCAGGCAAATACACCGTTATTCTTGAGCCTGTTGCAGCTACTTACATGCTTGAAAACATGTTTAGGGGTTTTGATGCAAGAAGCGCTGATGAGGGTAGAAGCTTTATGAGTAAACCTGGTGGTGGCAACCGTTTAGGCGAGCAATTACTAGACGAAAAAGTAACCATTTATTCAGATCCATTTCATCCAGAACTACCAAGTGGTACATGGAGCCGCGAGGGGCAAGCTTTAGAAAAAATGAACTGGATAGAAAAAGGCGTTGTAAAAAACTTAAGTTATTCAAGATATTGGGCAGAGAAAAAAGGTGTAAAGCCTGTACCATTTCCTAGCAACATCATTATGCAAGGTGGTGATGGTGGTAGCGTTGAAGACATGATTAAAAGTACCGAAAGAGGCATTTTGGTATCACGTCTTTGGTATATACGTTTAGTTGATGCGCAAACTTTATTGCTTACTGGCCTTACACGAGACGGAACTTTTTACATTGAAAATGGAAAAATTAAACATCCAGTTAAAAACTTCCGCTTTAACGAAAGCCCGATTATTATGTTGAATAATGTAGAAGCTTTGGGTAAGGCTGAGAGAAGCATAAGTGTTGAATCGTACAGAAGTTATTTAATCCCACCAATGAAGATTAAAGACTTTACGTTCAGCTCTTTATCAGATGCTGTATAATTAAGCCCCCCAACCCCTAAAGGGGAGAAAATAAAAATAGCCCACATTAAAGAAGTGTGGGCTATTTTTTGTATTTCCAGATAGTAGAAAAAATACTACACAACCAGCAAGCTACAGCCTCTAATATCGCTGTTATCTAGTCGACCCCAAACCTCAAAACTACCATCTTCATGCACTACACCTACATCTTCTGTAGCTATAAAACTACAACTGTAAATGTTGGCTAAATCTATTACGTTCAAAACACCTTTACCGCTAGTTTTTACACTCAGAGGGTCTTCTTCATCACGCACTAAAACCTTCATCCAAGGTGGGCAAATAAATGTGCCATCACCTTTGCTATAAGCTTGGCTTAGTAACTCAGTCATCCCATATTCTGAATGTACTTTTTTTACCCCGAGACCATTGGTAATAATAGCATGCACTTCTGCCCTAGTTAGTTCTTTTCTGCGCCCTTTCATACCACCTGTTTCCATTACTACTGTGTGTTGTAGTTGCATTGGATAATTTTCAGCAAAATCAAGCAGGGCAAAGGTTACACCAATTAATAAGGTTTTTTGTTGCTTAGCTTCTAAGCGTTGCAAAGTACTTGCTAACTTGTCAAATTCATTTAAGTAAAAGCCACTATCAGAATGATTGCCAAGCTTAATTAACGCATCTACCATCATTACCAAAGACGAATTATTACGCTCTAAATAAGAAGGCAATAAACCGATTATGCACCACTCATTTATATTGCCGTAAAACTGCTCAAATGCTTTAATAAAACTTTGCTCGTAAATAGCTATATCTTTTACCAAATGCTTGCTATTAACAGTTTGTGTAGTGCCACTACTTTCAAATATTTGTTGCGGCTCAAACAACGTTGTAGTGATTGTATGGCTCTTAAAAAAAGAAATGGGAAGGAAAGGCGGTTGACCGTTGACCGTCGACTGTCGACCGTTCAATAAATCGCACCATTTAGCATAAACTTTGTTATGTTGGTATTGAAATTGAAACACTTCGGTAGCCAAACTATCAAAGTCATTATCGGTAAGTGAAAAAATATTGTTAATGATGTTAGACTGCACGATGAACTGTTGAGATAATGTAACTAAATTTGAAATCTATATAATAGACTTATGAAGGCAAAAATATTGATACTCTTGATAATTACGCTAGTTATTAATGCTTGCAGCAAAGAGGTGAATGGCGGCAAGCCGCAACTAACATTTAGTAATGCAAATGCAACTACATTCAGACAGAATGAAAAAATATCTTTCAGTTTGACTCTAAAAAACTTCAGCAGTAGAGTAACAAACGACACATTATTTATTGTGAGAAAATTTTATACATGCCCTTTTATAAGCAAAGACACTGCATTCTATAAAATACCTACCTATAATAGTGTGAAAAATCAAGAAGCAACTATTGAATATACATTTACATATGGTGGTGATCAAACAAATTCAGGCCCGTTTTTTAATGGTTGTCAGAATAGTAGTGGTTTGGGTTTAAGAACCGACTCGTTAAACTACTTTTTTTGGGTAAAAGATAGCAACGGCAACACAAGCGATACAGTAGTGTCACCTAAAATAATACTATTAAATAGATAATGCCACATGACGGTAAGCTCATAAAAGCAATTTTTTTTGGCAACTATTTTTATGGTTTATGTGCGGTTACACTATCTATAGAGGCTGCGCTACAGCAGTTTGTTTCACTACATACTTTCGCTTACTATATTGCTGTATTTACGGCTACAACGCTCTATTATACTTACGCTTATATCTCTATTAATGTAGCCAATCCGTATAACAAGCGAGCTGTTTGGTATTTACATCACAAAAAGTCAATGCAAAGGTCACAGATTATTTTAACCATTGTGTTTGCCATTTGCGTAGCAAAATTGTTACAAAATATATGGCCATATTTACACAATATTTCTACTACAGAATGGATAATCATATTGGCTGTACCAATTATTGCAGCATTGTACTATGGCATTAATTTACCAATACTTGCTATAAAAAACTTAAGGCAACTTGGCTGGCTAAAACCATTTGTTATTGGTTTTGTGTGGGCTGCTATTGTTACAATATACCCTGTTATCTACAATCACATCATTCAAAATACTGCTTACCAGATTACTTTGCTCAGCTCTTTATTGTTTATCAAAAATTTCATGTTTGTAACAGTGCTCTGCATTATGTTCGATATAAAAGATTATGCTGCCGACCATAACCAACAGCTTAAAACTTTTGTAGTACGTATAGGATTAAGAAAAACCATTTTTTACATCATAATTCCACTCAGCATTGTTGGATTATCTACCTTTATATTATTTGCAACATCAAGGCAGTTTCCTTTGTTACGTATACTTATCAATACCATACCATTTTTATTGCTCATTATTGTAGCGTATTCTTTGCATCGTCGTAAAAGTATTCTCTACTACTTGGCAATTATAGATGGGTTATTATTGGTAAAATCGATTTGTGGTATTACGGCAGTGCTATATTTCTAGTATACGAATTTTTCGAATTGCACAAATTTTAAAACTTGTGACCAAATAATTCGTGTAATTCGTGCAATACATTTAATTCGTGTAATTCAATAAAAATAAACATCATGGCAAAAGCTAAAAAAGAAGTAGAAAAAAAGAAGGTAAAAGCAAAAAAAATTGTTACCGAAACCTCACTAGCATTTTTTAAAAATTATATCAACACAGCGTCACCAGTGGGTTTTGAAAGTGGTGGGCAAAAGCTTTGGGTAGATTATGTAAAGCCTTATGTAGATGAATATTTTGTAGACCCTTATGGCACTGCGGTAGGCATTATCAATCCAAAAGCTCCGTTTAAAGTGGTGATAGAAGCGCATTGCGACGAAATCAGTTGGTTTGTAAATTATATTAACGCAGAAGGTTTAATTTATTTAAAGCGTAATGGTGGTGTTGATCATCAAATAGCACCAGCAATGCGTGTGTTTATTCATGGCAAAAAAGGACCAGTAAAAGCAGTATTCGGTTGGCCAGCCATTCATACACGTTATAGCAATCCTGAAGCAAAAGAACCCGTTGCAAAAGTGGATAATCTTTGCCTAGATTGTGGTGCAAGAAGCAAAAAAGAAGTAGAAGAATTAGGTATTCATGTAGGCGCAGTGGTTACTTACCAAGATGGTTTTGATGAATTAGCAAATGGCTATTACATTGGTCGTGCTATGGATAATCGTGTTGGTGGTTTTATGATTGCAGAAGTAGCTCGTTTACTAAAAGAAAACAATAAAAAACTACCTTACGGTCTATACGTAGTAAATGCTGTTCAAGAAGAAATAGGCCTTCGTGGTGCCGAAATGATTGCCCGTAGATTAAAACCAAACGTTGCCATCATTACCGATGTAACGCATGATACACAAACACCAATGATTAGCAAAATTATTGAAGGCGATGTTGCTTGTGGTAAAGGTCCTTCGCCATGTTATGGTCCTGCTGTGCACAATAAATTATTACAGTTTGTACAAGATGTAGCCGAGAAAAAAGATATACCGTTACAAATGCGTACCGTAAGTCGTAGCACAGGCACAGATACCGATAGCTTTGCTTATGCCAATGACGGCTGCCCAAGTGTATTAATTTCTATCCCTTTGCGTTACATGCACACAACTGTAGAAATGTTACATAAAGATGATATTGAAAGCACCATTCAACTAATGTACGAAACCTTATTAGCATTAACACCAGACACTAATTTGAGTTATTTATAGTTAAAAAGTAAGCCTCAAGGCAATGTTCCTTGGGGCTTACTTTTAACATTCACTCAACCCAACAGATATATTTATCGCCAAACCACCATCTGAGGTTTCTTTGTATTTACTATTCATATCAAGTGCTGTTTCCCACATGGTTTTAATTACTTTATCAAGACTCACTCTAGCGTAGTCTGGCATACTTTGTAGTGCCAGTTGTGATGCTGTGATGGCTTTAATTGCCCCCATCGTATTACGTTCTATGCAAGGCACTTGTACCAAGCCACCAATAGGGTCGCAGGTTAAACCTAAATGATGTTCCATAGCAATTTCAGCCGCCATCAAGGCTTGCCTTTGTGTACCACCAAGACTTTCAGTAAGCGCAGCAGCGGCCATAGCAGATGATACACCAATTTCTGCCTGACAACCACCCATTGCAGCCGATATAGTTGCGCCTTTTTTAAAGATGCTACCAACCTCAGAAGCCGTTAATAAAAACTTAATAATCTTATCATCACTATTGCCATCACAAAACGCAATAAAATACAGCAATACAGCCGGTATTACACCAGCAGCACCATTGGTAGGCGCAGTAACTACTCTACCAAAACTGGCATTTTCTTCATTTACCGCTAGGGCAAAACAACTTACCCAATCTAATACGTTTTTAAACCCCTGACCGCTTTTTTTAATAATCATCAACCAATCAATGTAATCAGAATAATCACCAAAATCAGCGGTTAGTTTTTTGTTCAAAGCATAAGCCCTACGTTGTACTTGCAAGCCACCTGGCAGTTCGCCTTGTGTGTGGCAACCTCTGTAAATGCAATCCTTCATGGCTTGCCATATTTGTAACACACCTTTTTTTGTATCAGCCTCACTGCGCCATGCATGTTCATTTTCCATTACTACTTCATTAATACTCATCCCTGTTTTCATGCACCAATGCAGTAAATCTTCTGATGTATTAATAGGAAATGGTAAATCAACACTTTGTTTACTACTAGCAGCTTCGCCTTCCATCACCACAAAGCCACCACCTATTGAGTAATAGGTTTGGCTAAATTGATGACCATTTGTAAGCGTTATTAAAAAAGTCATTCCATTTGGGTGAAATGGTAAAGCTTCATTGAATAAAAATTGAACGTTGGTACTTGGGTCAAACGGAATCATTACCTCGCCACCAAGTAACAATTGCTTAGAAGCGTTGATATAATTGAGTTTGGGTGTAATGCTATTAACATCTATTGTTACAGGATCTTCATTACACAAGCCTAAAATACTAGCCACATCTGTACCGTGACCTTTACCAGTTTTGGCTAATGAACCGTATAGTAAAACAGTTACACTTGCTACTTCAACTAAACCAAATTCTACTTTTATAGTATTTACGCAGCGCATAGCAGCCCGCCAAGGCCCAAGCGTGTGCGAACTACTAGGCCCAACACCTATTTTAAACATATCAAATACAGAAATGGCTTCGTGTGGCATGGTGTGTAAGTTACTAGTTGCAAGTTACAGGTTGCGGTAATTTTTTAGTAGACCGTAACAAAATATTTATACAAAAAAACAGCCAACCCAAAATGGATTGGCTGTACACAACAACCTAAATAAACAACACAACCTAGTTTTTCAACTTACCCTTGTAAGTTTGTTTAAAACGATCAAATCTTGGCAACGATACGCCCTGTATATATCTATTATTAGGGTTTTTCTGTACATATTTTTGGTGATATTCTTCTGCTCTATAAAACGCTGATAAGGCTGTTACCTCTGTTACAATGCGCTTTTTAAACATGCCAGATGCGTTGTATTTTGCAATAGCTGTATTAGCTAATGCTTTCTCCTGCGGTGTTTGATAAAATATTACCGAGCGATAAGATGAACCTTTATCAGGTCCTTGTTGGTCTAAAGTAGTAGGGTCATGCGATGTAAAAAATACATCTAGCAACTCATTGTAGCTAATCACTTTTGGGTCGTAATATATTAACGCTGCCTCTGCATGACCAGTAGTTTCGGTACATACTTCTTCGTAAGTTGGGTTCACGGTGTGGCCACCAGCATAACCAGCCACTGCGCTGTCTATGCCTGGCACTGCATCAAAAATATGCGGTGAGCACCAAAAGCAACCTTCTGCAAAAGCAGCAATGGCTTTGCCTTTAGGCGCAACTAAATTTACTTTGTACACACCTTGTGCTTTGGCGCAACTATTTTGACTAAGTACTACTAAACTCAAAGCAACAAGCGTAATTGAGGGCATTAATTGTTTCATAATTTTTATTTATTGATAGAAGCCAGCTAACTGTAATTACAAACGGCGGCATTAATTGTTTTTACTACATACGGTAACACATGGCTTTGCTTACAAAACGAAATCATAAATTTTTCTTAACGCAATAATGGCTATCAAAATGCTAGTTTATATTTGAGTATATCTCAGTTGGTAACAGATGAAAGCAAAACTATTGGGCATTACTACCGATGCTAATTGTGATTGCAAAGGCATGGGTATTTATTAAATAATTGAAAGCATAATATACTATGACACTCTTGCTTGCAGGTATCTTTCTATCAGTTATGCTGATTTATTTTTACGTAAAATATTTTGCGGCTAAAGAAATTCATGTTGATGAAATAATAGACAATCTACCGACTAAAAAAAGACAACTCTATTTAAATCACAATACTTTCATTACAAAACATTTATGGGCTAATAAATATTTACCTTTTGAGGATGTACAATTAATCAAAATATATAGTATAGTAACTTTAGGCTTAGAGCATGAAAACTGTATTGAGATATGCTGTAGAAACAATTTCAAGATCTACTTAGATTACCAACAAGAAAAACATTTACAAGTATTAGATACACTCACTAGATATTTATTGAAAAAATCTATTCACTCTTTCAACATCAACTGGGCTTTCTTACCATTTGAAAATGACTCCAAAGGTGAAGATATGATTTATAAAAAAGCAAGTTAAGATTGAAAGATTAAATTCACTTTTTACCTATGCTTATAAATAGTTAATCTGCCTTTTGTAAAAACCAAGTTCCAATTGCAATAAACAAAGTAAACGCGGCAATAACATACCATAAAACAATAAATCCAAAATAAGCAGCTAGAAGGCTACCAATTACAGGCGCAGCAATGGTTGCAATGCTCCAAGCGGTGGTATATAATGCGGCATAGCTACCTCTATTTTCTTCGGTGGTTCGTTGTAGCCAATAACTATTCATAAATGGCAATGCAAATATTTCGCCAAGGGTAATAATCATTACACAAGCAACAGCTATTGCAAAATGCGGAGGCAAAAAATTAGTGATTAAGTAGCCAAAACAAGCCATTATAAATCCAGTCTGTTGCAGGTTAAAATGTAGTTGTTGGGTACAATAAATGCTCATAAATGGCAACACCATGGTGCCACATCTATTAATCAACATTACTACAGCCAAATACAATGTCTGCTGGCTAAGACCACTATAAGCAGCTTTGTATAATTGTAACGTTTTAGAAAGCATACTTTGCAATTTAATAGCTATGCTTTTACCAAGCAATAAAAATGGGTTACTTCTTATCAATTGCCACAATACAAGCCACCATATTTCTATCGCCAGTTGGGGTTTCAAAACCAATAGTACCATTACTAGCATTTGTAAATTGTACACCTTTTACTGAGAGTCTTTTTACGGCTGTGTTTACAGCATTATCAAAACCATTGGCCTTGCTAGCGTTTACAGCAGCGTTTAAATCAAACACGTTTAAAGGCTCTTTACTAAATACAACCGCCATAAAATCTTGGTTACCAATATTATCAGCTTGCATACTCATACCACGAGGAAATAATCGATAACCTGTAATACCACAATAAGGCGAAAACTTGGTTTTAGTAGCGTCATCTTTAGACGGATAAGGAAACAACACATAGCTGCTACCATCTGTTTCTTTACCCAAAACATATACATAGCAAGCGCTATTATTTTTCACTTCTATTTTAAAAGTTGTGCCTTTGGCAATAGGCTGCGTGGTTTTAAAAATATTGCCTTCGGCTAATTGCAGTGGTATATAACGTTTAGTTGTAGCTTCTACCAAGCCAATATTACAAGCCAAATTTTGAATATCAGCAGTACCTTTTTTAGGCACAGGGTTAATGCCATAAGCCTCACGCACAAAGCGTTTGAAGTCGCTATATTTTACATAAGCTACCCCATTATTGCCCCATTCTTTGCCCCAACTATTCATTATTTCAAATGCGCCACCTTCTTTTCTATCGTCGTAGCCTATTACGCACATAGCATGACCACCAAAACCCATCATTGTGTAGTCATCGTCTGTAGGATGCCAAATATCTTTACCAGACATTTCTTGCATAAAACTACCGCCTACCATCATACCAATCACTACAGGTACATCTTTTGCCAAATGCTCTTTTATAGCGTGAATATTAATGCCCTTGGTACTTTCAGTAGTCGTAAGCCTTGTAAAGCCTTGCATCTTAAAGTCTGATGCTTCTTGCATGAGTTGTCCATCTGGCTGCCTGTCGCAATCTCTATCATCATAAGGAAAATCGTTGAATGGCACCGCACCCACTTTGGTCATAGTTTCCATTGCACGAATAATATAACTGCCTTGGCAACCATCTAACTTAATTTGGTTGTATAAAAAAGCGGGGCTAAAAGCGAGTTTATCAGGATCTTCACCCGTACTTGCGGCCTCTAATACTGTTCTTGCACCATAAGCGCTGCTCCATGCTACGCAACTACCTTGCTGCCCTTGATTTAATCTATTTGGGGCAAATTTTAAAAGCGATATGTATTCTGGCAAATCGGTTTTGCTTTCATCCAAACCTTCGTACACTTCTGCTTTATCAAATTGCTTAGGGTCAAGTACACCACCTGTAGATAGTTGCTCGCTGTTGTTATTATTATTGCCAACCGTGCTTAAGCCATTACAGCCACCTTTAAAGTAAAACACACCACCTACTGCTAGCAGTACTACTAACAAAATTGGCTTACGAATAAGCAAACCCAATATCATAGGTAAAAACTGAAACAAAATATTACCTCCTCCTCTGTTACCGCCACCGCCATTATTATCGTTACTGTTGTCTTGTTGATCGTTTGGATCATCAACCATTCTTATTGGCATGCTATTAAATTTTATTGGCACAATATAAAAGCAAAATAGTTTTAAATTTTTTTTGGCTAGTAATTTTACGACTTCTATATTTGCACTCCCAAAAACAACTGGAGCGTTGGTCAAGGGGTTAAGACACCTCCCTTTCACGGAGGAATCACGGGTTCGATTCCCGTACGCTCTACTGTACAGGTTCTTGATTATCAAGGACCTGTATCATTTAAAAAGGATTGCGGGCAAAATCTCAAACGGGTACTACTTGAAGAGTTTAAAAATAAAATTCAAGTACATGACTTTGTTACCATACAAAAAAGCAAAACTTTACTACACTAAAGGTGATTTAACCAAGGATTGATACGTATAATTTTACTACCAAGTACCTGGCACTATCGACAAATTCCACAGATTTAAAGAACGTTTTGATATTAACCGCTACAAAACCTATCGTGAGCGTTACGATTATGGTGTTTCTCTAACTGATTTTTTAAATGAAAAGCTAGAGAATGGATGGAATCCTTTTACAGCAGTAAAAAAAACCGAGCTTGGTGATTTCAAAATTTGCAGTCAGCTGACAAAAGTTGTCAATCAATTGTCTGTAAACGCAACTAAAAGCATGGTGGCATCATATACCGATGTTAAAAATCGATTTGAGCGGTTTTTAACTCAAAAACAATTGACTACCATTTACATTAAACCTATTATTATGGAGTAACATTATTTTTTATGCTGTCGGTAAAATAATTCGTTTGTTAGCTGAAAATAGTCTTTTAGTTTTTATGCTATTTTATAGCTATCTACCTTTACCTGAAAAAATTGAAGAAATACGCACTTTACTACCAATAATCGATTCTAAGTCCTTTGTCTTTAATACACTTTTATCCATTGTGCATTTAATGGCTTATAAGTGGCTTAATCGGGAATACATAATACATGAAAACAATATCACTAATGTCATTAGCAACTACTGCTGCCTTTTACGATTACAAATTAATACAGTCATTTTCCTTTGGGTTATTTTACAACAACAGATACAATTGTATATAGTACACTAAGTGTATAACACAACAGAGGAACAAAATTAAAAGAAACTAAAAGAAAGCTGTAAACGCTGAAAGTGTTGATTTTATTGAGTTTTAGGCATAAAAAAACCCGCTACAAAAGCGGGTTGTGTGCCTCAGGCGGGAACAGAACTATTCTTTAAGATTCTTACTGCTATTGAGTTTTAGCGATAAATTATCTTTAGGGTAACAATAGAGTAACAAAAATTGAGAAAATACACATTTTAAACTCTATTCAACCCTTTCAATAAAGTAAAAAATTGTGCAACTCTTTAAGCAGTAGGTAAAAATAATTCGGCTGGTAGCTGAAAATAGTCTTTTAGTTTTTGGGCAATTTTTAAAGTTATTTCCCTTCGCCCCGAAAGAATAGAAGAAACATGCCCTTTACTACCTATTATCGGTTCTAAGTCTTTCGCCTTTATACCCTTTTCATCCATCTTGTATTTAATAGCGTCTAAAGGGCTTAATGTTGGTAATACATAATGCCTATTATCATAATCCTGTACCAACACCATTAACAACTCTAATTCGTCTGCTTCGGGTGTTCCCTCAGTAGCATTAAAAATCTCCATTAGCCTGTTACTTGCGTTGGTATAGTCCTGTTCTGTTTTTAATATTTTCCAGTTCATCATTCGTCTATTTTAAAGTTTTGTATATTAGTATCAAAAGCAACTGCTTCAGCGTTTATTTTATCGTATTCCTTATGTGTGCCAAACCAAATAACATAACAAGCACTTTGTACAAAATTGATTGATACAATTAACCTAAAATCGTTGCCTTTAATATTAAAAATTACACGGTTGTTAGCTACAATACTAGCATTGCCATACACATTTTTCAGTTCGTTAAAGTTCGCAAAATCAAATTTTTGAAACTCACTTACCCAAAGTAATAACCCATTTTTTGCATTCGGGTATTTGTTTATGTAATAGTGTATGGTTCGCTTTACCAGTACTTTCATAATGCGAATGTACAAAAGTTTTCAATTTGAAAACAAAAAGGTAACCTATTTTTTAGGCTGCTTTAAATGCGAACTGATAGAAACTTTCTTTACAAAAAAAGTGGGCGTTCTTTTGTTTCAGGATAATTTGCCCAAAATTCTTTTAGCCGTCTCAAAATTTCATCTTTGCTTTCGCTACCAATGATCCAAACTATTTTGGCTTCGCTTAATATCTGTTGTATTTCTGTAACAGTTACCTGAGGTTTCTCAAAGTATGTAATTAATTGCGCAAATGTCTTAATGTGTGTTTGTTCAATTTTCATGTTTTATAATTATTTCGGTTATTTCATTCTTGTTCTCAGTTGCTACCTTATCAGTCATTCCTAAACGGTTTTTAGCGTAAAAAATCCCTTTGCCTTCGTTTGCTACTATGTCGGTTGCTAGTGCCTTAAATAAGCCCTCTATACTTTTTATAGTGTTGAACTTATCAATGTTACTTTCATCATTTAACCAGTTGTAGTAAGTAGAACGGTTTATAGTTGGTTCGCCTTTTTTCGGTATCCAAATACGTAAGAAATAATCAATTGTAGGTATTTGCCTATCTTGTACATTAACTATCTTACCGCTTGCGGTTGCCTGTTGTTTTTGGTAAGTCATGCAGTCATCAATGTAAGTGTATGCTAACTTTTCTAATTGTTGTAATGTTATAACTGTTTTAGGTGTTGCCATTATATTATAATTTATTTATTCTTTATTAGTTTATAATACCATTTTAAAAAACTATCCATATCAGTAGCCACAAAATAAATACCGCCTGAGGCTTCAACTAATTGCCGTTCTTTTATTTGGTGTTCACTCATACGGTCTTTAGTGGCTTTGCATTTTACTTCTATACTGCAATGCTTACCGTTTATTATGGCTGTTATGTCGGCTGTACCTTTTCGGGTGGTTGAAGGTGTGTATTTCATTTTGCCATTTATTAGTCTATTTACACCCATGCAGTTTATACGGTTACTGTAATGCTTATTAAACTTTAAAAAGTCTGTAATAGCATTAGTAAGCCCGTTTGTAGTGGTATCGGT
>JAAFHG010000372.1 GCA_013297585.1 Chitinophagales bacterium | reverse complement strand
ACTATATCCTAAAGTAGCTAACAGTTGTGGGGTAACCACATTTGTATAAGATGGTCCTGCACAATCATCATACCACAAACCAATAGCTGCTAAAACAACACCACCTACTGCTTGTAATTCAATGCGCGTTACATCGTCTTCTAAACGACGACCGTTAGGAAAACCATCCATATTCGGAATAAATTGTAGCGTTGTACCACTATATGTAGGATTTGTTAATCCCAATACAGCAGCTTGCACTAAACCTAGCGTACTAAAATTAGGGTCGTTACGCGGTGTAACTGGCACAGCCATATTTAAGCGTAACATATCGCCAAAGGTTGGTATAAAATTATTAATAAATGGTTTGCCCGGAGCTAGTGGATTACCCGCAGGTTTGCCAGTTGCTAATTGATAAGGCGGCAAGTTTGGAACACCTGTGTGAAATATCGGAAGTAAATCTACCGAACGTGGTTGGTTAGCTCTTAGCAAGTAACCTCCAAATGCTGCTGGCGCTAATGCTGTACCTACTGTAGCTGCCGTATTAGTTGTTAATGGAAATAAGCCAGCCTGACCGTTTGCGAAATTATACGTTCCTAACGAAGCGGTTTGAGTACGTAACGAAGTTGAAAGCGCAGGAACAGCCGATGCGAATGGATTGTTACCTAAATACAAGGCTAATTCTGGATTACAGAAATAACTTTCTTGCCAAGCAACTTCATTATATGGTGTACGCGAATTCCATAAATCTTTAGCACCAATTGGAATAATGGCTTCGTTTGTTAATGGCATACCAACACGCGACACTTGTACATAATTGCCTGTGTATGATTCGGTACCATTTGTATTTAATGTTCTAATTTGTTTACGACTAGCCGAAGCCCAAACACCAATAATAAAGCGGCTATCTAAAATATTAGTAGCGGAAGTAACTGCCAAACCATTTTGTTGTAAGGTGCTAATTGGAATTTGTAAAGCAATAGAGTGTACGTTTTTACAT
This sequence comes from Chitinophagales bacterium, assembly GCA_013297585.1. Classification (GTDB taxonomy): domain Bacteria; phylum Bacteroidota; class Bacteroidia; order Chitinophagales; family Chitinophagaceae; genus Parasediminibacterium. Next base: position 2,984 of record JAAFHG010000372.1, on the reverse strand, counting down.
GCAACACCATCTTCAGGTCTGTTAATACCAGTACCTCCTGCGCGGGTTTGTCCTAAATCAAAAATACCACCTAAATCTACAAAGAAAGGATCATCCACTGGTCCGCAAAAAATTCTTTCTCCACCTGCGCCACTCGCTGTAGCTATAGCAGCCGCCATTAAAGTGGTGTAGTTTGCCACCGATAATCCTGCGCCTCCAGAAATGGAACGTGGACCAATGTTTGCTGGTGGAACTGTACCTGTACTTACAATAGTAACAAATGGACCACCGTTCACGCTTTTTTCAGCAAGGTAAGTAGTTTTTAAATTCTCTTTACCCAAGCGAATGTTAAAGAAGGTGCTTGTATCTTCATTTACTTTGTTAAACGTAAAACGATACGTGATATCATCACCTGCACCTGGCGTTACAGTACTTCCATTTTCGATGTGGATTTCGTAACGAATGTTTTCGCCAAACGATGCGTAGTTAGGGCCACCTTGAGGTAATTCAAAAGGCACATAATTGGCTATAATGGTTACCTTGGTCGTATCATCCGGACTGCGGAATGTATATAAATCTGTATTATCGGCCAATGGATCATTTGCAATCAATGGCGCTTCTCTATGGCTGGAAGCCTGTAGAATAGATTTTTGAGAGTCTAATGTATAAAGTGTAATTGCCGCAGCAACAACACAACTTATACCTAAAACTTTTGTTATGAATTTATTTTTCATTTTTTATGATTTTAATGTTTTATAATATATTTTGTGTTATTGACCGCTATGATTAGCATAGCCACTCCAAGGAGTTTGGCAATATGGAAAACTAGTTTTAAATAAGGTATCGTTTGTTTGAATACCTGTGCTGTAACCTAATGTGGCTAATAACTGTGGTGTAACAGGGTTTGGACCACCAGCAGTATAATCATCATACCATAAACCAATAGCAGCTAACACAACACCTCCCACAGCTTGTAATTCAATACGTGTAACATCATCCTCTAAACGTCTACCGTTAGGAAAACCATCCATATTTGGAATCCATTGCAAACCAATTGTACTGTATGTTGGACTTGTTAAACCTAATACTGCAGCTTGCACTAAACCCAATGTGCTAAAGTTAGGGTGATTACGTGGCGTAACAGGCACAGCCATGTTTAAACGTAACATATCGCCAAAGGTTGGTAAAAAATTATTAATAAAAGGTTTGCCTGCTGCTAATGGATTTCCGCCTTTGCCAGTAGCTAATTGGTAGGGAGGTAAATTAGGAACACCTGTATGAAAAATTGGTAAAATATCTACTGAACGTGGTTTATTGGCTCTTAGTAAATAATTACCAAATAATGCAGGGTCTAATGCTGTACCCACAACCGCAGTACTTGATAGTAAAGAAAATAAGCCACCTTGGCCATTTGCAAAGTTAAATGCTTGTAAAGAAGCTGTTTGTGTGCGTAATGACGTAGATAAGGCAGGAACCGCAGATCCAAAAGCATTATTACCCAAGTACAACGCTAACTCTGGGTTGCAAAAATAATTTTCTTGCCATTTAATTTCGTTATATGGAGTACGAGAATTCCAAAGGTCTTTTGAACCAATTGGTATAATGGCTTCATTTGTTAATGGCATTCCTATACGTGATACTTGTACATAAGTACCCACATCATTTGGATTTGCTCCAGTTGTGCTTAATGTACGTGTAGTAGGTCTGCTAGCTGATGCCCACACACCAATAATAAAGCGGCTATCTAAGATATTAGTAGCAGAAGAAACAGCTAAACCACTTTGTTGTAATGTACTAATTGGAACTTGAATGGCAATTGTATGGCAGTTTTTGTGACCAACGCCATCGCGTGGCGCACTATTTGGTCCTGTACTGCCTGCGCGTGTTTGACCCAGGTCAAAAATCCCACCTAAATCAACAAAAAACGGGTCATCCACTGGTCCACAAAAAATTTTCTCTCCGCCTGCACCTGTTGCATTTGTAATGGCGTTGGACATGAGCGTTGCGTAGTTTGGTGTTAGCGTTAAACCTGCTGCACTACCAATTGAACGCGGGCCAATATTTGATGGAGGAACTACACCCGATGAAACGATCGTAGTAAATGGCCCACCATTCACACTCTTTTCTGCTAAATAAGTTGTTTTTAAATTTTCTTTATTTAAGCGAATATTAAAGAAGGTAGTCGTATCTTGATTTACCTTACTAAATGTAAAACGATAGGTAATGTCGTCACCAGCTGATGGTGTTAAGGTACTTCCGTTTTCGATATGAATTTCGTAACGAATGTTTTCGCCAAAAGATGCATAATTTGGCCCACCTTGTGGTAATTGCAAAGGAACATAATTTGCAATAATGGTTACTTTATTTGTATCATCCGGGCTACGAAATACATACAAATCTGTGTTGTCGGCCAATGGATCGTTTGCAATCAATGGCGCTTCCCTGTGGCTCGATGCCTGAAGGGTGGATTTTTGTGCATCCCAGGTATAAAATGTTAAAGCTGTTGTGGCCACACATATTATACCAAGAACAGTCTTGGTTGATTTTTTCATTTTTAACAGGATTTAGATTATTCGCAACTATTTACGAGAAAAGCTGGCACTTGGATTTTTGCGATTAAATTCTAAGTAGCTGAAAACAAGCTATATGGATTTGAAAATAAATAAATGGTGGGTAATAATTAAAAAATTAACCACGCTTTACCTATAATATGACTTTCAGGTATAAATCCCCACATGCGGGAGTCTATAGAATTATGTTTGTTATCTCCTATTACAAAAAAGTAATTTTGTTTAAAGACATAATGGGTTTTTTGTTTCCCATCAATAAATGTGATAGAGTCTTGTGTTGTGATTGAGCTTTTTTCGAATCGTTCCATCACTCGTTGGTATAAAATTTTATTTTGATTGTTTAAGGCAATGCTATCTCCTTTTTTAGGAATGTATAAAGAACCAAAAAAATCTAAATTCCATAACACCGATGGATGGTTGGGAAAAACGGATGGA
>JAAFHG010000562.1 GCA_013297585.1 Chitinophagales bacterium | reverse complement strand
CGTGAATGATATTACAAATTTCAACAATGCCTTCTTCAAACACGCCATAAGTACTCGGGTAAGTAACCATCAAAGCACCTAAATTATCTTTGTGCAAAGTAGCTTTTTCTCTTAAATCATCAATGTTAATCGTGCCATCTTCATTGCTTTTTACAATTACCACTTTCATTCCCACCATTACTGCAGAAGCAGGATTTGTGCCGTGTGCAGAAATAGGAATCAACACTACATTTCTATGTGCATTTCCTTGTGCTTTGTGATAGGCCATAATAGTTAAAAGCCCAGCATATTCGCCTTGTGCACCACTATTTGGTTGCAAGCTACAATCATCAAAGCCTGTAATTTCACACAAGTAAGCACTTAACTCATCTGTAATTTGTTTATATCCTAATGCTTGATTTTGTGGAATAAAAGGATGCAAGCCGCCAAACTCTGCCCAGCTTACAGGAATCATTTCTGTAGCTGCATTCAACTTCATTGTACAACTACCTAAAGTAATCATACTTGTATTTAACGACAAATCTTTATTCTCTAATTGTTTGATGTAACGCATCATTTGGCTTTCGCTGTGGTGCGTGTTAAACACAGCGTGTTCCAAGAAAGATGAAGTACGTGTAGCATAAGTTGGAATATTGTTCAAAGTATCGTCACTATTGAATTCCACTTCTGCTTCATTTTTTCCTAAGCTTTCTGCAAACAAATAAACAATGTCCAAAATATCTGTTTGACTTGCTGTTTCATCAACACTAATTCCAATATGTTTATCATCAATTAATCTAAAATTAGTTTGATGTTTTTCTGCGATAGCAATAATATTTTTTGTATCACATTCAATACATAAAGTATCAAAGAAAGTTTTGTTGATATTTTGAAAGCCAATAGCAGCAAGCGATTTGCTTAATGTATTTGCTAAAGTAGAAACACGTTTAGCAATATTTTTTAAACCTTCTGCACCGTGATACACAGCATACATTGCAGCCATATTTGCCAATAAAGCTTGTGCTGTGCAAATATTTGAAGTTGCTTTTTCACGTTTAATATGTTGCTCACGTGTTTGCAAAGCCATTCTTAAAGCTCTGTTATTTTGAGCATCTATGCTAATGCCAATGATACGACCAGGAATGCCACGTTTAAATTCATCTTTTGTAGCAAAAAATGCAGCGTGTGGACCACCAAAACCCATTGGCACACCAAAACGTTGAGAGTTGCCAACAGCACAATCTGCACCTAATTCACCAGGGCTTGTAAGTAAAGTAAGAGCCAATAAATCTGTAGCCATTACAACATAAGCACCAACGCTGTGAGCTGCATCAATAAAGGCTTTGTAGTCTTCTATGCTACCAATATTATTTGGATATTGAACAATTGCACCAAAGAAACTATCATCAATTTTTGTTGTTTTATAATCGCCAAAAACCAATTCAATTTCTACAGGTGTTGCTCTCGTAATTAATAAATCTTTTGTTTGTGGAAACACATTATTATCAACAAAAAATTTCTTTTTGCCATTGTTGTTATGACCATAAAACATAGTCATAGCCTCAGCTGCTGCAGTTGCTTCATCAAGCAAACTTGCATTTGCAAGTTCCAAACCTGTTAAATCGCATACCATTGTTTGGTAGTTTAACAAACTTTCTAAACGACCTTGAGAAATCTCTGCTTGATATGGCGTGTATTGTGTGTACCATCCTGGATTTTCAAAAATATTTCTAAGAATTACACTTGGCGTAATTGTGCCATAATAACCCTGACCAATATAGTTTTTATAAACCTTGTTTTTTGCTGCAACTTTTTTCAGTTCTGTTAAATATTCAAACTCGCTAATAGCAGCAGGAATATTCAACTCATTTTCTAAACGAATACTTGCAGGAACAGTTTTACCAACTAATTCTTCTACACTTGAAACACCAATGGTATCAAGCATTTTCTTAGTATCAGCCTTATTTGGACCAATATGTCTGCCGTGAAATTCGTGAGATTGTTGTTGAAAAAGATTCATATAATTTAATGTGCTAATTAGCAAATGTGCTGATGTGCTAATTGTGATTTATAATATAATTTCTAAACTATTAAATGATTTTTGAACCTTTCGAAAATTCCGAAGAGTTCATTTTTGCTTACTTAAAACTAATCAATTCCACATCGAAAATCAAAGTAGAATTTGGACCAATAACAGCACTTATGTGTCTATCACCATAGGCTAAATGTGGTGGAATAAAAAAACGAAATTTGCTACCTGTTGGCATAAATTGTAAACCTTCTGTCCAACCACTAATAACAGCACTTAAAGGAAAACTTGCAGGCACACCACGTTGCACACTGCTATCAAACACACTGCCATCAATGGTTGTACCATGGTAATGACAAGTAACAGTATTACGAGCAGTTGGCTTTTCTCCAGTGCCCATAGTTAAAACTTTGTATTGTAACCCTGTTGAAGTTTCAACAACACCTTCTTCGTTTTTATTATTTGCTAAATATTCTTGACCAGCTTTTAGGTTTGTTGCTGATTTTTCGTTTTTAACTTGC
>JAAFHG010000106.1:4170-9916 GCA_013297585.1 Chitinophagales bacterium | reverse complement strand
AGGGTTACCACCAAATATTGCGTTTGTAAAAGCGTTAACTTGGTAAAAAGGATATGCTGTCATAAGGTTTCAATTAAATCTAATGGTGAAGATACCACTTTTAGAAATAATTGTACCAAAGTATGCAATAGTAACTAACTATTTAGATTATTAATAAAGTATTGCGTGTTACTGTATGCTTTTTAAAGCAGTAGAAATTTTTTCTTTGGCATCGTCGCTAAGGGTTTTATCTAAATTTTCGTGTGCATGCCTAGTATTTACTTTTATAAACCAACTTTGTTTTTCAAATAAACGACAAACACTGCAAATACCTAAATGTAGCTTTAGTTTTATATTATCAAAAAAGCCAATTGCCTTATCCTCTTTTAATGAAATAAGATAAGTAGCTTTTTTGCAAGTGATATTTAGTAACTGCTTCATTACTGTATTTTAAAGATTTACCCAGTTTTTTTCTAAACAATTTCTTAAGCCTAACTTGGCTCTGTGTATTAGTACCCAATAGTTAGACGTAGTAATTCCAAGTACCTTACAAATTTCCTCAGTATCTAAGTCTTCAAGGTATTTCATTACAAAAACCGATTGCTGCATTTGTTGCAATTTAGATTTACATTTTTCTAAGATGCTATAGAATTCTTTTTTCTCAACGGTTTGATTGTAATTAATATTCCATTCTTTTGGTGCGGTATCTTTAGTCCAATGCTCGTTTTCATCAAATATTCCTGCCGAAGTATCGGCTTCGGCATATTCAACAATACTGGAACTTTTTTTTCGGTAATAATCTATTATTTTATTTTTACATATAGTGTATAGCCAGTTTTTTTCCGATGCAATACCTTTGTAATTTTCTCTACTTCGCCAAGCACTTAAAAATGTTTCTTGAACAATGTCTTCTGCAACACCAGTATCACTTACACGCATAATTGTATATTTAAATAGTGCGTCGGAATAATCGGTAATCCAATGGTCAGCGTTTAGTGTATGCTTGTTATCCATAATTTGGGTAGATATTTTCAAATTACTAGTAAAATAATCAGATAGCAAAATAACTCTGCGTTAAATACGCTTATTTTTCTTATTCGTAAAAAAATAAGATTCGGTTGCGTAACAAGTATAATTATTGAAACAATATTTACACAACTAAAAGCAAAAGATATTGTTGTACTAATATAATTTTACAGCATGGGAATTTTAAAACAACTAGCAGAATATTTGTATATTAAAAAGCGTGACCCAAATGACGAACGTACACAATGGATGAAATACATGCATGGCATGAACCGTATTTCTGTATTTATGTTTTTAATAGCCATTATAGTAATACTGGTAAAACTAGTAATTGTACCAATGTTTAAGCAGTAAACAATATCATCGCCTTACTACGGGGCACTTGTAATTATTACCAAATAATTTATAGCTTACACCTATTGATAGGCCATAGTATTTATCGTTCGTTGATGCATTGGTAGATTGACTAAACCCGTCTATATAATCGGAAAAAGCAACACGATAAGTGCCCTCTGCACGTAAGCTAAGCTTATTGTTAATTGCATATTTTAAGCCAATACCAACTGGCATAATTGGCAACAGTTTAGGTGTATGATGCACCGTATCAGTACCTAAACCAACAATTGCTGTTGATTTATTATCAAAGGCAGAGCGGTTAATATTACTCCAATCTCTTTTTACGTTTAGCAAACTAATGCCTACACCACCAAATACATAAGGTGTAAACCTGCGGTAGTCTCTCTCATCATTATCACCAAAAAAATTCCAAACAAGCACTGTAGATAATTCGGTAACAGATGTTGTAAACTTAAAGTTGCGTAATTGCTTCCACGAAGGGTTGGTAAACTGAGATTCGTCTACCCCAATTTTACCATATAATAAATTAATGCGCCACGAGAAATATGGATCTAAATTTTTACTTACAAACACACCTATAGCAGGCTTTATACCTTTGTAAGTACCAAAAACACTGTTGGTAAGGTCGCCTTGGTAAATAAGTGTACCTGCGTTAATACCAATTTCGTAATTGTTTTTGTTTTGAGCAGAAATAGTTACAACTATAAATGCAAAGATGGTAGCAGCAGCTACACGAATGGTTTGGATAGAATTCATAACCGAAGTTTTAGTGTTGAATAATAAAAAGGGTTAGGTAGAATTCTATTTTGTGGCCAATGTTTTAAGATGTGAAAAGACAATTACAGGAGAAAATTTCGTGCCTGTATTTGCTAGTAGATACGTAGTATTTAACTTTTGTTGTGAAAGAAATCTTAAAGCTTAAAATAAGTATAGTATGCTAGGGTAGTTTTATTGAGAAAATTATATCTCCAATACTAAGAGCCTGTTTAAGATTATTTGATGGAATAATGCGTAGAAGATTTTTGAACGAAACTAGGCAAATTTTGCAGCCATAGTTTAACGCCTACGGCGAAAAATTTAACGAAGTTGCAGCCACAAAGCAGCACTTATTAACCATTGAAATGATCTTAAACAGGCTCTTAATAGCTGCGAATAAATATTACGGCTGCATAATAACCACAAATGTTTATGAATATTTACTTTTAGAAACGTAAAAAGCTGCCTCATTTTTTGAGACAGCCTTTTATAAATAATTAAAATTTGTATATTATTGCCCCGCCACAAACACCGCATTGCAAAACAACAATTTGCCATTTTCCCAGAACAGACGGAAAATTGGGTCATCGCTTAGGTATACAATGCTACCGTTGCCTAGGTTTTGTACACCGAATAAAGTGCCATCTTTTAGTTTAGCTTTCACTTTTACACCACCAAAACCAGTTACGTAAGCTTCTTTTTTAATGGTACCAACGTTCCAGCCATCTTTTAAAAATTGGTAAATATTATCGTCTTGTTTTAAAGTATAATAATAATCAGGATAGCCGTAGGCTAGTGGGTATGTATTGTCTAAATCTATTTTGTAAATAGCGCCTGGTATTTGGTTAGATATGCGAGAACGGTCATTTTCTGCATACTTTTTAATGGCAGCATATTCATCTTTTTTGTCTTTATCGTCAGCTTTATCTTCTTTCGCTTTCAAGCCCCAATCACCATTTGCAAATTGCATAACGGCATTGTCAACAGCTACAATTTTACCACCACCCCTCACAAAATCTTTCAGCTTATCGCTTATCATTTTATCGCTCAATGTACGATAGTTACCATCTGGTATAATCAACACGGTATAATCTTTCAAGCTTACTCTTGCAAGGTCTGCCGTGTTAAACAAAGTAATAGGGTAGTCTAAGGTTTGGTCAAAGAAATTCCAAACTTCGCCAGCCGCAGTTGAAGAGGTTTGCTCGCCACTAAGCATAGCCACTTTAGGTGCGCTGATAAAGCTAATATCAGGGCTACCAAAGTCAGAACCTTTATCCATAAAGCCAGTTTCTACCACACTTACTGCTACAGATGAGCCTTTAACTGCTTGGCTAATTTTTAGGTTTACATCAGCAGGGTTTCCTTTGCCAAGCACAATTAAAGTTCCACGCTCGTAGCTTTCTTTATTGTAGGTAAATGGTAAGTTGGCCATACGTACTTTAATGCCTTGTTTTAATAAACTAGCCATCACTTTGGCACTAGCTAACGAGGTATATTTAATTAAGTAGCCGTATTTATTGGCTGGTAAAATTGTAGGTGTAATGCCTTCAACTGGTTTTGCAGATACAGCTAAGTTTTCTTTTACTGCATAAGCGTCTAAACCATAAGCATAAGGGATCGCCCATGCGGTAATATCATAAGTATTTGAGTCAGATAAATTGCCTTTGGGTTCTAATAAAACCGTTGCCAATACCGATTTTGGCTGCTGCATACTTACAGCAATGTGGTATTTTTTTAAGGTTGCATCACCATCTTTTAAAGTATTGTAGTTAAAGCCTTTAAAGGTTGTATTGCTTAACACGCCATATTCAATACCATTCTTTTTCAAAAGATTTTCAGCAGCGGCTAGCTTATCTGCATTATCACTTGTTAAAACATATGTTTTATAGGTGTAATTTTTAGCGCTACGAGCATCATCAAAAAAGCGTTTGTATTCGTCTATCAGTTTCTGTGCATTTTTACTAGCTGTTTCTACTGTAGAAATACCTGTGGTATAATGGTGCGTTGCTCTGTCTAATAAAGTTAATGTATCACCATCTGCTTTTACCACACCTAAACCACCTCTACCGCCGCCACCTTGCTCATATGTCATACCTATTGAGCCGTTGTAAATAGGGTAGGTATCGCCATAAGAAGGGTAAAATAAATCGAAGCGTTCTTTGGTGAAAAACAACCAACCATTGGTATCAAAATATTTAGCATGATTTCTACCTATCATATTCTGAAACTCACGTTGCCATGGAGTAATTTGTTCGTGAAAAGGTTCTGCCGCAGGCGCAAAATAGTAAGGCTCGTTAATGCCTTGCTCGTGGTAGTCAACATGAATTTGAGGTAGCCATTGGTTGTATTTTACCAAGCGTTGTTGCGTTTCTACTTGTGTTTGCCAAGCCCAATCTCTATTTAAGTCAAAATTGTAATGGTTACTTCTGCCACCTGGCCAAGGTTCTGCATGTTCTCTTGATTGTGGATTTGGATTATAGTTTTTACCCACCATACCGTTAAACCAGTTTACATAGCGGTCACGACCATCAGGGTTAATACAAGGGTCCATGATAATTACGGTGTTTTTCAACCATTCTTTGGTTTGCGTATTGGTTGGGTCTACCAATGCATACAAAGTCATCATAGCAGCTTCAGTTGATGAGGTTTCATTGCCGTGAACATTGTAGCTAAGCCATACAATGGCAGGAGCATCTTTACTTATAGGTGCAACTTTATCTTTTGCAGCGCCAGCAATGCGTAAATTATTTAAGCGAATAGCATCTAGATTTTTTAAGTTTTCTGGTGTTGCTATGTAGGCAATCATCAGTTCACGCCCCTCGTTGGTTTCTCCGTATTTCTCAGTTTTTACCATGCTTGGTAAAGCTGTAGAAACACTTTTAAAATACTCAACTACTTTGTGGTGACGTGTGTAACGTGTACCTACTTTGTAGCCAAGAAATTGGTCGGGGCTTTGTAGGTTTTGTGCAAATGAAACGATGGATGTAAGCAACATCAGTCCCAATAATACTTTTCTCATAAACATGTTTGTGTGAGAGGTGAATATATAACAACTGAAAAACCAGTCCAAAGGAAATGTTAGTTTTTTATTTGAAAGGGCATTTATCTATTTGATTGTGCTGGTTTAGGCAAAACATTTATCTTTCGGTTATGAAAGCATATATCTATATCGGAATTATTTGTTTAGGGCAGGCTGCTATATTTGCGCAGCCAAAAAAAATAAAAAAAGATATGTTAGGTTTTAAAAATCTGACAGGTATACAAATTGTTGGTGCAGGTAAAATTGTAGATCCTTATCATTATAGTATTGTAAAATCAGCATTGTATAGTAATGCATCTGTAAGTAGTGCGCATCCATTGGCAAGTATGGTGGGCGCAGCTGTAATGCAACAAGGTGGTAATGCATTTGATGCAGTAATTGCTACGCAACTTACATTGGCAGTAGTATATCCACGTGCTGGTAATATTGGTGGTGGTGGTTTTTTAGTAGGTCATACATCTTCAGGTAAAAAAATGACTATTGATTATAGAGAAACCGCACCAATCAAAGGTTCAAGAGATATGTATTTAGATAGTGCTGGTAAAGTTGTTCCAAACTTATCGTTACTAGGTCACTTGGCTAGCGGTG
>JAAFHG010000106.1:0-4151 GCA_013297585.1 Chitinophagales bacterium | reverse complement strand
CACTATTGCTGGCTTATTTGCCACTTTGCAGTATGCAAAATTACCTATGAAAACATTGATACAACCAGCTATAGATATTGCTGAATTTGGCTTTGTAATTACAGAAAAAGAAGCCGTAGGCTTAAATGTTACGAGAGAATCGTTTATAAAAAACTCAACCATGCCTACTGCTTTGGTAAAAGATGTTAAATGGAAAGCTGGCGATACATTGGTACAAAAAGAATTGGCAGAAACCTTAAAGCGTGTAAGAGATTTTGGCCAAAAGGGCTTTTACGAAGGTAAAACAGCTGACTTAATTGTAGCTGAAATGCAACGTGGCAAGGGCATCATTAGCAAGGAGGACTTGAAAAATTATAAGGCCAAAGCACGTACAGCACTTGCATTTAATTATAAAGATTATAGCATTGTTGGTATGCCGCCACCTAGCAGTGGCGGTATTATTGTGTTACAAATGATGAAAATGATTGCGCAAAAACCGATTGCTAGTTATGGCTTTCAATCTACTAAAGCAGTGCAGTTAATGGTAGAAGTAGAACGTAGGGCTTATGCTGATAGAGCTGAACACTTAGGCGACCCTGATTTTTGGAAAGTACCATTAAAAACATTGGCAGATAATAACTATTTAGCAAAGCGTATGGCAGATTATGATAGCACCAAAGCAACACCAAGTTCTGCAATCAAAGCTGGCAATGTTCACGAAAGCGACCAAACGACACATATAAGTGTAATGGATGTAAAAGGCAATATTGTAAGCGTAACTACCACTTTAAACAACAACTATGGTAGCAGAACAATTGTAGGTGGTGCAGGTTTTGTTTTAAATGATGAAATGGATGATTTTAGCGTAAAGCCAGGTGTGCCAAATATGTTTGGTGCAGTTGGTGGCGCTGCAAATGCCATTCAGTCCAATAAACGTATGCTTAGTAGTATGAGCCCAACGCTTGTATTAAAAAAAGGTAAACCTTATATTACTTGTGGTACGCCTGGTGGTACAACCATACCTACATCTGTTTTTCAGACATTGGTAAACTTGCTTGAGTTTAATATGAGTGCAGAAGAAGCCGTAAATAAACCTAAATTTCACCACCAATGGTTACCAGATATTGTAGAGGTTGAACCAAGTTTTCCTAAAGAAGCAATTGTGCAGTTGCAAGCAATGGGTTATAAAATTTCACCTCGTTCATCTATTGGTAGTACAGAGGTTATACGTATTTTGCCTAATGGTAAATTAGAAACTGTAGCAGATAAAAGGGGTGATGATAGTGTAGCAGGATTCTAGTGTTTATGGCAGTGTTTTAAATGCAGATATGATGATGGATGGATACATTTGCTTGTATTTACCAATCAAATTTTCACCAATTAGAAATTCTTTTACGTCTGCTTTTAACATTTAGCAATTCGTGGCATGATTTGTTCTTACATAATATTTAATAAAAATAATTATTATGAAACTGAAAATCTACATGTCATTAATGCTAGTGGTATTATTGGCAACAACTGTAACTTCTAAAGCTGCTAGCTTTGAACCAAGTGTAATAACTGCAAGTGCTACTGCTGATAATGAAGCTGTAAAAAAAGCAAATCTTGTGCGTATAAAAGCTAGAGTAGACGGAATAAAAGATATGGATAAGTCGACACTTACAAGTGCTGAGAGAAAAGCTTTAAGAAAAGAATTACGTGTACTAGGCCAAGAAACAAGAAGCAATGGTGGTGTTTACTTATCGGTAGGTGCTATTATCATCATTATTTTATTGTTGATTTTAATATTATAAAATAACTGTAGGCAGCGAATCTTGTTTGTGATGTGTCGTATATAACTAACAAAAATGGTGAAAATATAATAAGTAGCTAATTGCTATTTAGTATATGTTAAACCGTACAAATAAGAAATACGTATTAAAAATGAAGCAATTAACTAATTATTTATTAGGAATTTTAGTAGTAGCAACCACGTTGCAAAGTTGTAAAAAAGATGAAAGTAATGCAGCTTACCCATCTGGGCAAGGTAAGTTTACTGCTACAGGTGGTATATCAGTTGATTTAAGTGGCAGTTTTAGCACTTTTAGGCGTGTTACTACATCTACCTACGATAGCATTTATGTTGGTGGTAATACTACAACCGCAGTTGTAGGGTTAACGTTTGTAAATGTAAAAACACCAACTACTTTACCATTAAACACGCTCACATCTACGCAAACAGCGCTTGCAGCTTATATAACAGGTACAATAGCTTCGCCCATTTATTACTTTAGTACATTAAGTGCATCACCAGGAACCGCTACTATTACTGCTATTTCTTCAACAGCTATAGAGGGTACCTATTCAACAACCGTTAAAAGTTTCGCAGGAGATTCTCTTACATTTTCTGGTACATTTAAAGGTAGCTTTTAAATAAAGGTTCCTCAAAAATATATTTATGCAAAAGCCCTCAATTGACAGAGGGCTTTTGCTTTTGGGTTAATCAAGCTCTTGTAGTAATATTTTGGCTACAACTATATCTTTGCGCCCATGAGAAAGTTAAGCATGGATGATTTGGGGCGAATGAGTAAAGAGGCGTTTAAGCAAGCCGAGAAAAATACCATAGTTGCTGTGCTAGATAATATTAGAAGCATGCACAATGTAGGCAGCGTGTTTAGAACCGCTGATGCGTTTTTAATTGAAGCCATTTGTCTTTGCGGTTATACACCACAACCACCACATAGAGATATTCATAAAACAGCTTTGGGGGCAACAGAAACTGTAGATTGGTTGTATTATGAAGAGACTGCAAGTGCTGTAAAAGATTTAAAGCAACGTGGCTATAAAGTATATGCTGTAGAACAAGTAGAAGGAAGTATTTCCCTTGAAAAATTTGTTATTGATACTAATGAAAAGATAGCTGTGGTGTTTGGTAATGAAGTTGAAGGTGTAGACGAAGCCATTTTGCCTTTGTGCGATGGTTGTATAGAAATACCGCAATTAGGCACCAAACATTCTTTAAATATTAGCGTAGCAGCAGGTATTGTGTTATGGAAATTATCAGAACCAAGATTTGTAGCAGGATTATAATGATGAAAATGATTGTAATGATTGGTTGAATAAAAATTAGTTGTTGGGTAAATGAATGAATATGAGTAAAGTAAAAAATTATTTGTCGTTAGTAAAGTTTTCGCATACCATTTTCGCCATGCCTTTTGCGTTTATTGGGTTTAGTTTGGGGGCATTACAATATAAATTTTCTCTCAGTACTACCGATTATTTTTTATTTAGAAATAGACAGTGGAATTTGAATAACACAATTGGATGGGGGACGCCAGATCCTATTAAAGTTTTGATTTTCAAATTCTTCCTTGTTCTTATCTGCATGATATCTGCACGTAGTGCTGCTATGGCTTTTAACCGTTATTTAGATAGAAGTTTTGATGGCAAAAATCCACGTACAGCTATAAGAGAAATACCTGCTGGTATTATATCTGCTAATAGTGCTTTGCGTTTTGTAGTTCTTTCTTGTATCATTTTTGTAATAGCCACTTTTTTTATCAATACTATTTGCTTTGCGCTTAGTCCTGTAGCTTTGTTTGTGATATTGTTTTACAGCTATACCAAGCGGTTTACGGCTTTATGTCATTTGGTATTAGGTTTGGGTTTATCGCTTGCGCCAATAGGTGCTTACCTAGCTGTAACAGGCAGATTTGACCTTTTGCCAATTTTATTTTCATTGTCAGTTATTTTTTGGGTAAGTGGTTTCGATATCATTTTTGCGCTGCAAGATGTTGAGTTCGACCAATCGCAACAACTGTATTCAATACCTGCTGTTTTGGGTAAAGGCAAAGGTTTACGTGTGTCTGAAATATTGCATGTTGTTAGTGCAGCTTGTGTTATTGCAGCAGGTTTTTATGGACATTTTCATTGGTTGTATTGGCTAGGTGTAGCGGTATTCGTAGCCATGCTTATTTACCAACATGCCATTGTAAAACCCAATGATTTAAGTAAAGTTAACTTGGCTTTTATGACAGCCAATGGTATTGCAAGTGTGGTATTTGCTGTGTTTGTAATTGCGGATTTAGTGGTCTTTTAATAACATGAATTACATGAAAGATAATTGAACCAATTTGTTAACTACATTAAAGTTGCTAGAAATTCCCCTTTAGGGGTAGGGGCATCAATCAAAA
>JAAFHG010000248.1 GCA_013297585.1 Chitinophagales bacterium | reverse complement strand
TTACTTTACTTAATACTTTATTGTTTTTTTCTATAATAGTTACTTCGAGTTCAGGGTTTTGCCTTGCAGCATTTACTGCACAAAAAAAGCCTGCTGCACCACCACCTATTACCACTAATTTTTTTGCCATTGCCAACTTAATTTTAATATCTGTGTATTAAGTTTTGATATTTTTTCGGCTTGCCTTGGTACATACCTGCAATACTAAATATCAAATCACAAACTTCAAACAAAGTTTGGTATTATAATTGAATTGAGAACACGAACCTTTATTTTTACTGTTATAAAGTGAATTGTATTTGAAACAGCTTTCAAAAATATCTAAGCGACCCCTTTATATAGTGGCCGCAGCCTTGGTTTTTATATTGTTTGGGCTTTTTACCAAAGCGTTACCATTAAACCATACAGCTTTAATTAGTATTACTATAATTGTTGCACTTTGGGCGGTTATTTTTAACACGTTTAAAAAAGCAGGTCGCTTTTTTCTAGTAATAATTGCAATTTTCTTTTTTGTACTACTAGTAGTACAAACCAGTTTTGTACAAACTTGGGCGGTAGGTATTGCTACTAAAAAATTATCGAAAGCACTAGGTACCGAAGTACGTATTACAGGAGTAAGTTTTTCATTATTTGATAAGGTAAATTTAGAAGGTACTTTAATACGTGATAAGCAAAAAGATACATTGTTATACGCTAATCAACTGCGCTTACGCATAACCGACTGGTTTTTTATTAAAGATAAAATTGACTTAAAATTTGTAGGGTTAGAAGATGCGGTGGTAAAACTGCAACGTAAAGACAGTGTGTGGAATTATCAGTTTATAGCCAACTATTTTTCTAGCCCAAATGCAAAAAAAGATACTACTAAAGGCATAGAAGTAAACTTAAAAAAGGTTGACTTAAAAAACGTGTCTTTTGTGCAAAATGACTTATGGAACGGCGAAAGAATGACCATAAGTGTAAATAGTTTATTGCTTGATGCCAATGCACTTAGCTTTAATAACGATGTGTTTAAAGTAACTACATTGCTGGTAGAAAAACCCTACATCAGCTTGCAGCATTTTACTGAATTAAAGCCGCTAGCACTGCGTAAAAAAACACCAGATAATCCAAAAGACACTTCTTTGCGTTTTAATTTAGGTATTAATTTTATGGTAGATAGCCTTAGCATTAATAATGGCACTTTTATTAATGAAAATCCCGAAACCAAGGCTGAAACTGGTTTTGATGGGAATCATTTACAAATAACGCAGCTAAAAGGTGTGTTTAAAAATTTATCATTTGTAAAAGATACTTTAAAGGCTAATATGGATATAAGTTGCCGAGAACGCTGCGGCTTCGAACTGAAAAAGCTAAAAACACGGCTAAAAATTACACCTCAAATAATTGAACTTGCCAAGTTGGATTTACAAACCAATAAAAGCCGTTTGGGTGATTATTATTCCATGAAGTTTGCACATTTTAACGATGATTTTGCCAATTTTACCAGCAAGGTATTTTTAGATGCTAAGTTTAAAAACACAAGTATTTTTAGTGATGACATTGCCTTTTTTGCCCCAGACCTAAAAAGCTGGAAAAAGCAAGCTGTTGTTACTGGTAATTTTCTTGGAACGATTTCAGATTTCACACTTAAAAACTTCAATATTCGCTCTGGCGTTACTACCAATATTGCAGGCAATCTTGCCATGAAAGGCCTGCCAGATATTGATAAAACCATGATCAACTTTAACCAAGGTTTTATTAAAACCAATAATGTAGACATGGCAATTGTTATTCCTGCATTGCGCAGAATGGCTACACCTAATATTGCGGCATTAGGTCATGTGTTGTTTAGAGGTAACTTTAATGGTACTATCAACGATTTTAAAACCATAGGGGTACTTAGTACCAATATAGGTTCAATAGATGCGAATGTAGCTATGAAATTTCCATCAAAAGGTGAGCCTTCTTACAGTGGTACACTAATTACCAACCGCTTTAATCTTGGTAAGTTTATAAATAGCCCAATATTGGGTTTGGTAAATTTTACTGGTAAAGTTGATGGTAGCAGCTTTAGCTTAAGCCAAATGAAATCAACGTTAGACGGTAAGTTTAGCTTGCTTGAATTTAATGGGTACCCTTATACCAATATTGCCACAAACGGTACTTTTTTAAAGAAATATTTTAATGGCGAATTAAAAATAGACGACCCAAATGTTGACTTTACAAGTACCATAGAAATTGATTTTAGCCTACCAAAACCACGCATTAATATATTGGGCGATTTGGTGAAAAGTGATTTGCAAAGCATAAAACTTACAAAAGAAAAGTACGAGTTAACCGGTTTATTCGATTTAAACTTTTATGGGTTAAATATTGATGAATTTGATGGTACGGCTAAAATTTTAAATGCCAATCTTACACATGCCAATGATAAATTGAGTTTCGATTCTTTGGTAGTTACAGCGCATGATTCTGATGGCGTAAGAACTTTAACTGCCAACAGCAACGAGTTTGCCGCTTCAGTTTCTGGTAGGCAGTATAAATTGCTAGATTTGCCAACTGCTTTTCAAACCTATTTAAACCATTATTATCCAGCATATTTTAATCCACCAATAAAACAGCTAGAGAACCAAGATTTTTCTGTAACCTTTAGCACTAAAGACTTTGATAGCTATGCAAAAATTATAGATAGTCGCTTATCGGGTTTAAACTATGCTAGCCTTACTGGTACTATTAATACGGCCAACAATCAATTTACATTATTGGCTGCTGTACCCAATTTTTCGTTTGATAAATACCATATTACCGATGCTTTTTTTAAGGGCGAAGGCACATTGGATACACTTATTTTAAATGGTGACGTTGCTGATATTAGAATTGGCGATAGCCTAAGTTTTCCCAATTCTGTATTAGCTGTACAATCTAGTAACAACCATTCTGTTGTAAGCTTACAAACCAAAGCCAGTAGCACTATTAACGAAGCCAACTTAAATGCAGATTTATATACGCTAGAAGACGGTGTAAGGGTAAATTTTAGGCCATCTGCTTTTGTATTAAACAATAAGAAGTGGGATTTGGAAAAGCAAGGTGAAATAGTAATAAGAAAAAACTTTGTAAGTGCCGAAAACGTGAAGTTTACGCAAGGTTTTCAAGAAATAAAAGTAGAAACCGAACTAAGTTCTGAGAGTAATAGCAACAATTTAGTTGTAAAAATGAAAAATGTAGTACTAGGCGATCTAACATCGTTGGTAGTAACAGATCCTAGGCTTGAAGGTATAACAAGTGGCGAGATAAGATTAAATGATTTTTATGGTGATTTCTCTGCCACTGCCAACTTAAAAGCAGACCAATTTAGATTTAATAACGACAGTATTGGCTTGGTAACTATTACAAGTAGCTACGATAATAAAACAGGTAAAATACCATTCAGCATACAATCTAACAATAGTGATTATAAGTTTAAAACCGATGGTTATTATAATTCAAAAGATAGTACAGGTAACGCTTTGTATGTGAACACAGATTTAAGAGATACAAAAATTAATATTCTTGAACGTTTTTTGGGCGATGTATTTACCGATATAAGTGGTAAAGCCACAGGTAAGTTAGTTGTAAGTGGTAATCCTCAAAGCCCTCAATTATCTGGTAAGGTAAATTTAAAAAATGGTGGCGTAAAAGTGAACTTTACCCAAGTGTACTACAATATTGATAGTGCTACTATCAACTTTCAGCCAGATGGTATTGACTTTGGTGAATTAACCATAAAAGATAAGTACAAAAACACAGCGAAAGTTAGGGGCAAATTGTACGAGAAGAATTTTAAAGATATGGTGTTTGATTTTGACATGTTAACAGATAAATTATTGCTGATAGACACCAAAGAAAAAGACAATAAACAGTTTTATGGCAAAGCCATTGGCAAAGCTAGTTTAAGTTTAAAAGGGCCTGAAACTGCTGCAAAAATGACCATTGTAGCAGAATCTAACGATAGCTCACACATTTACATACCAAGTAGCGTAAGTAAGCAAAGTGGCGAGGCCGATTTTATTGTATTTAAGCAATATGGTACCGAACTGGCCAATGATGCTAAAAAAAGCAGTTTCGATTTAACTGTAGATCTTGACGTAACTGTTGATAATAAAGTAGATATAGATGTAATACTAGATGAGCTTACAGGTGATGTTGTAAAAGCTAGGGGTAATGGACGATTGCGCATTTTAGCAGGCTCTACTGCACCACTTAGTATAAAAGGCCGTTATAATATTAACTTCGGTCGTTACGATTTTAATTTCCAATCGTTTATCCGTAAGCCTTTTGATATGCTTAGTGCCGATAATTTTATAGAATGGAATGGCGATCCCTACAATGCAGATGTACGTATAGATGCGGTGTACAAAGCAGAGCGTGTAAGTGTATCGGATTTATTATCAAATCAGCAAGTTACCAATGTAAGTAGTGCTACAAAATCGTATAGGGGCGATGTGTATGTAATTGCACATTTAAAAGATAAATTAACCAAGCCTTCTATTACGTTTAGTCTAGATTTTCCTAATGGTAGCCCTATAAAAAACGATCCTTATTTTAACGAGTTTCTTAGCCGTATAGAAACTAACCAAAGCGAAATGCTATCGCAGGTTACATCGCTAATTGTATTTGGCTCTTTTGCCCCATATGGTCAAGGTTTGTTTGCAGCTAATAGTGGCGGTATCAACAATTTCGGGGTATCTACCTTATCGGGTGCAATAAGCAAGCAACTTAATAAAGTAGTATCTAATTTGGTTTACAAATTAACAAAAGATAAAAGTATTAAGGTAGATGTAAGTACCTCATTATATAGTAGCTCTAGCCTAGTAGCATCCTCAACGGGTGGCGAAGGTGGTAGCAGTGGTTTAGATAGAACTAACTTTAACTTTAAGGTAGGTAAAAGCTTTTTTAATGATAGATTAATATTTACTGCTGGTGCCGATTTAGATTTTAATGTAGGTACAACATCTGCACTTACTAATGGTAACTTACAGTTTTTACCAGATATTAATGTAGAATGGATTTTATCAAGCGATAAACAATTACGTCTAATCTTTTTTGCCAAGAATAATTTAGATGCTACAGGTGGTATTCTCGGCCGTAGAAATAGGCAAGGGGCTAGTTTATCGTACAAGCACGATTTTGATAGGCTATTTGCCAAAAAAGAAGACATAATTTTTGCACCACCACCAACAGATACATTACATAAAAAGCCTTAAGAGCCATCGAGGCGGGAGTTTTTTTTGAGTTATTATTATATAAATGTATACTTATTGAGATACTTCAAGTTTATAAAAGCATAGAGGAGAAAGTGATGAATATATTTTAAAAAAAATAAATATTTGTTACAGGAAGTGTTACCAATTAAGCTAAAAATGTTCCCATGCCTTTAAATCGCACCTTTAACAAACATTATGGTTTACTAGCTTTATGCCTTTTTATAATAGAAGTATGCATTGCTTTGTATGTACATGATGCCATTGTAAGGCCTTATGTGGGTGATGTACTTGTGGTTATTTTGATATACTGTTTTGTAAAAACATTTGTTGATTCACCTGTATTGCCCACAGCAATTGTAGTGTTGGTATTCGCTTATGTAATTGAGTGGCTACAATATTTGCAAATAGTAAATTGGCTTGGTTTACAACACAATGCTATTGCAAGAACGGTAATTGGTACAACGTTTCAGTGGGGCGATATTTTGGCTTATACACTTGGTGTAATAGTAGTTGTAGCAATAGAAAAAGTGAGAAAATAGGTAAAGCGATAAAGAAAATATTTCCGCAGATGTCGCTGATTTCCGCAGAAAAAAATGCTATCTACATTTATCTGAGTAATCTGCGGGCAAACTAAAAAACTTACTCCAATCAGTTTTTAAGCTTACTTATTGTTCTAATAACTATAAACAATAGTTTTGTAATATTAATTGACAATACAAGCACCCATCAAGTATTTTTATGACTAAATCATTAGGCAAAATTGTTGTTGCCACTACCATTTCAGCTCTGTTTTTCGGCTGTTCATCTACACAAAAAATAGAAGCATTAAAACCTGCACCAAGCTACGCCACTGATATTGTGTACGAGAAGCAAGTAAGCTACTTTAACCTGCCTGTAGAAATTACCATGACTGACCTGC
>JAAFHG010000416.1 GCA_013297585.1 Chitinophagales bacterium | reverse complement strand
TATAAAATCAAGGTTCAGACAAGTACAAAACAGTTGATAAACAAATAAAAATATCTCCCAAAATAGGGATGAGGCTTATGGAGCATCAACATCATATTACATTGCCGGAAGGCTCAATTGAAAAGCAAACAACCACACTAAACTTGGGGCCAACGCACCCAGCTACACATGGTGTGTTTCAAAATATTTTAGAATTAGATGGTGAACGTATTGTAAGCTCTGAGCAAACTGTAGGTTATATACATCGTGCATTTGAGAAGTTGGCTGAACGCAGACCGCTTTATCAAATTACACCCATTACCGATCGCTTAAATTATTGCAGTAGCCCTATTAATAATATGGGTTGGCATATTACCTGCGAAAAATTGATGCAAATAAAAACACCTAAACGTGTTGATTATTTGCGTGTTATCATCATGGAATTATCTAGAATTTCTGACCATTTAATCTGCAACTCTATTGTGGGTGTAGATAGTGGTGCGTATTCTGGATTTTTGTATGTAATGCAATATCGTGAGTTGATTTATGAAATTTACGAAGAAATTTGTGGCTCTCGTTTAACAACCAATATTGGTCGTGTGGGCGGTTTTGAAAGAAATTTCAACGCAACTGCTTTTGATAAATTAGAGAAGTTTTTGAAAGAGTTCCCTGGTGTGTGGCAAGAGTTTGAAAACCTGTTTAAACGTAACAGGATTTTCATGGATCGTTTAATTGGTACAGGTGCAATTTCTGCTGAACGTGCCTTAAATTATGGCTTTACTGGTCCTAATTTACGTGCTGCCGGTGTAGATTATGATGTACGCGTACACAGCCCTTACAGCAGCTACGAGGATTTTGATTTTACGGTGCCTGTTGGTAAAACTGGTGATAATTACGATAGATTTTTGGTTAGAGGTGAAGAAGTTTGGCAGTCATTGTCAATTATTGAGCAAGCGTATAAAAAAATACAAGCATTTAAAGGTGCAGAAGCAGAAGTGTATCATGCAGAAGTACCTGAGTTTTACTTGCCTAAGAAAGAAGATGTGTACACTAAAATGGAAGCATTAATCTGGCATTTTAAAATCATCATGGGCGAAACAGCAATACCTAAAGGTGAGGTTTACCAAAGCGTTGAAGGTGGTAATGGTGAGCTCGGTTTTTACTTTATTAGCGATGGCGGCAGAACACCTTATCGCTTGCATTTTCGTAGACCATGCTTTATTTATTATCAAGCTTATGCTGAATTAACTAAAGGAGCCATGTTGAGCGATGCAATTATGACAATGAGTAGCTTGAACTTGATTGCAGGTGAGCTAGATGCATAAGCCCCAAGCCCTAAAGGGTGTAAGGACAGAATATTGATTATTCAAAAATTTTAAATAGCCCTTTAGGGTTTGGGTGTATGGTGAAATTTTCAGAACAAAAATTGGCTAAGGTGAGCGAGATAATTGCTCGTTATCCTGATGGCAAACAAAAGAGTGCTTTGTTGCCTGTTTTGCATTTAGCCCAAGAAGAATTTGGTGGTTGGTTAAGTGCTGAAACAATGGATTATGTAGCTGAATTGTTAAGCATTACGCCAATTGAGGTATATGAAGTAGCTACTTTTTACAGCATGTATAATACAAAACCTGTAGGTAAATTCATGTTTGAAGTTTGCCAAACTGGTCCTTGTATGGTAAGTGGTTGCGATGATATTATTGCATATATTGGTGAAAAATTGAGTATTAAACCAGGCGAAACAACTACAGATGGTTTATTTACTTTAAAAACGGTTGAATGTTTAGGTGCTTGCGGCTACGCACCCATGATGCAATTGGGTAAACATTATCGTGAGCATTTAACCAAAGCAAAAGTAGATGCTATTATCGAAGAATGCAGAAACAGTGCGGCCATAAATAACTAATTATGAAAAAGATACTTGCTTTTGTTGTATCATTAATGTTGGTTCTTGCTGTTAATGCACAAAATGGTGATGATTTAGCAATCGCAGCAAAAGTGGAAACTTTAAATAAAGCCATTTTTGTAAATAAAGATATTGCTGCTCTAGAAACTTTATTAGCGATAGAAATCACGTATGGTCATTCTGGTGGTAAAGTAGAGACAAGAACAGAAATGATTAAAGGTGTAATGGATGACACCAAGACTTACAGTGATGTAAAAACTGAAGTTGGAACGATACTTTTTAGTGGAAAATCAGTTGTTGTAAGACATATTATTTCTGCTACGCAAAAGGAAAAAGACGGCAAAGTATCACCTTTAAAATTACAGGTGATGCAAGTGTGGGTGAAAGAGAAAAAAGCTTGGAAATTATTGGCAAGACAAGCTGTGAAATTAGCAGTGTAATTGTAGTAGAAACTGAAGTTGAGGTTTAGACAAACGTTGCTGTGTGCGACGCAACAATGTTGAATAAGGGACAGAAGCTAGAAACATAATATTTATAACAAAACACAATATTCCCCTTTAGGGGTCAGGGGTATGGGAGTAAAATTATTATTAGAAAAAGCTCATGTAGAAGGCATTCGCAGCTACGAGGTGTACCGCAGAGAAGGCGGTTATCGTGCAGTTGAGAAGGCTTTAAAAACTATGGATGCTGCTGCGATTGTTGAAGAGGTGAAGAAGAGTGGTTTGCGTGGTCGTGGTGGTGCAGGTTTTCCTGCTGGCATGAAATGGAGTTTTATTGCTAAACCAGAAGGCGTGCCACGTCACTTGGTATGTAATGCCGATGAAAGTGAACCTGGTACTTTTAAGGATCGCTACTTGATGGAATTTTTACCTCATTTATTGATTGAAGGTTTAATTATCTCATCATTTGCATTGGGCTCAAATGCTACTTACATCTACATTAGAGGTGAGTACGCTTGGATACCTGATATTTTAGAACATGCTATTGAAGAAGCAAAAGCTGCTGGCTTTTTAGGTAAAAATATTTTAGGTACTGGTTTCGATTGTGAAATTTATGTACAACGTGGTGCTGGTGCTTACATCTGTGGTGAAGAAACTGCATTAATAGAAAGTCTTGAAGGTAAACGTGGTAATCCTAGAATTAAACCGCCGTTTCCTGCTATACAAGGTGTGTGGCAAAGACCAACAGTGGTAAACAACGTAGAAACTTTAGCGGCAGTAGTACCAATCATTAATATGGGTGGTGATGAATATGCTAAGATTGGTGTTGGTCGTTCTACTGGTACAAAATTAATTTCTGCTTGTGGTAATATTAATAAACCTGGTGTTTATGAAATAGACATGACCATAAGTGTTGAAGAATTTATTTATAGTGATGAATATTGCGGTGGTATTGCCAATGGCAAACGCTTAAAAGCTTGTATACCAGGTGGTTCATCAGTACCTATTTTACCAGCTAATTTATTATTGAAAACCGCTAAAGGTGAGCCTCGTTTAATGAACTACGAAGGCTTAAGTGACGGTGGTTTTGCAACAGGTAGTATGCTAGGTAGTGGTGGTTTTATAGTTCTTG
>JAAFHG010000311.1 GCA_013297585.1 Chitinophagales bacterium | reverse complement strand
TTTTTGTAATATAAACCCTGTGCCTAGTACCAAACTAAAAAGATTGCCTACTAAAATGCCTAGTATAATGCCGAAAAAAGCACCTAATAAACTAATTATTAAACTTTCGAACAAAAACTGCCTCCGTACATCTACACGTTTACCACCAATGGCTTTTATTAAGCCTACTTCTTTAGTACGTTCGCTTACTGCCACTAGCATAATGTTCATTAAACCTATAGCTGCGCCTGCCAATGTAATTAAACCAATTACAGCTGCACTACCTGTAATACCGCCAAGTAAGCCAATAAATATTTCGGCAAACTTGTCGCTTTTTTCAATTACAAAATTGTCTTGTTCTATAGGTTCTAATCTGCGTACAGAACGGAATAGCGATGTGGTTTCGCCAATAGCAGCATCCATTTCGGCTATATTATTTACCATTACACCTACATTAAAGGAAGCAGCCGCAATAGGCAAGCGTTTAACATTTAAATATGTGGTTAATACCGCATCATCTTGACGTAGGAATGAACTGGTACCTTTTGGTTTTAGCAAGCCAATAATGCGATATTGCAAGCTACCTACACGAATCACTTTATCTACACAACGTTCTGGGTTATCACCAAATAATTTGGTAGCTACATTGCTGCCTAACAAACATACATTCCGACCAGATGATACGTCTAAACTGCTAAAATTTCTACCTACTGCAAGCTTGTAACCACTAACGCTTAGATAGTTTTCATCGCCACCCAACAACGAGCAGGTAGGATTGGTTTTTTTATCGCCATAAGTACATTCTAAACTATTATCTGTGGCACGAATAGAAATGGCTACTGTAGCAGGATATTCAAATTGTGTTTTAAACAGTTCGGCTTCTTCTTTGCGAATAGGTTTATCTAAATTCGATTTTTTCTCCTTCTGCCCTACCTTACCCAAAGTTGCAGTGCGTGGCCCGCCAAAACGCACTTTAGAGTCTTTAAAACGCACACTGTAGCCATTAGCGCCCATAAAAGAAAAACTTTCTTTTAAATATTGATTCATAGCACCAATAGCTGTGATTATACCTATTAAAGCCATAATACCAAAAGCAATAATGGTAACGGTAATACCTGTACGTAATCTATTGCTACGCACGGTTCTAAAAGCTATTAAAAAAGAATCAGCGGTGGTCATGCTAGGAAAGTTATGTAGCAATATTACGATAATGTGGTGAAGTACTGCACGCAGAATATACAGCAGCTATCATTTCTACTTCAATAAATAGTAAATTTATATATAATAGCGAGTAGTGCATGCTGTATTAACCACCAAAATTCATAAATGCAATAAATTAAATATATTATTCGATAAATAAAGTTGATACTTAATAAACGTAACAATATTTAAAGGCTGTTACTGATTGTAACGTTTCGGGTAAAATAAAAAGATACATTTTGGCAACAAATGTTAATATATATGTATATATATGTATATATACATATATTAACATTTGTTATTAATCCAACATCTTATTTATAATTAGATTTTGCTACATTAAAACAAATGTTTACAACATACAATACCTAATAGCATTTTCCATTTTCACTAACCCAAAATCTCGAATCTTCAAACTATCCTGCTGTTGGATTATTATCAAAACCTGTGGTTGCTTCGCCCGCTGCTTCAAGTTTCATCTGCTGCGCCACATCGTGGCCTACGTATACCGCAATACCTTTTTCAGCATAAATAACCACAGGGCTTAGTACTATAGCCATGGTAAATTTGTAGATATAGTTCATCATACCAAAGGCTAAAATTTGCTGCCAAGTAAATACGCCCCAAAAAGCGATGAACAACACAATGTAACTGTCTACCAACTGACTTACTAACGTAGATCCTGTAGCACGTAGCCATAAACGTTTACCGCCTGTTACTTTTTTTATTTTATGAAACACATACACATCTACAATTTGGCTTACTAAAAACGCTACCAAGCTACCTATAATAATGCGCATTCCTTGCCCGAAAATACCATTGAACGCTACTTGCATATCGGTAATACCATTTTGTGTACCACTACCTAGCCAAAAATCAGCTGGTGGCACGCCTATAGCCAAAAAGTACATGAGAAAGGCGTAAGAAATTAAGCCTACGGCTGTAAAAGAAATTCTACGCACCGCTTTAGGGCCATAAAACTCATTCACAATATCGGTTACAATAAATTCTAGCGGCCAAAGTAGCACACCACAAGTTAGGTTGAAACCCAAACCACTTTGCCCAAACATGGTGAAGTTGGCTGGGCTAATACCAAATAGTTTTTCTAACGAAAAAATTTTAGTACCAATACTTTCAGCTATTAACGCATTGGCCACAAAAAATGCCGCAATGGTAATAAAGAGTTTGGTGGGCTTGTCTTTTAAAATGTTTGTTATCACAGATTGAATGATTTGAATGATTATTGTGATTTGAGTCCACAGACGATAGTTCATAGAACATAGTAAAACCGCTATCATCTACTATCGTCTGTGGTCTATCGACAGTCGACTATTATTAAGCTTTCATCATCACTGTTAAAATTTGAAATAAAAATATCACCAAGTTAAGGCGTAGTAACCATTTAGGTGCTGTTGCTTGCTTTTTGGTTATAAACAGTATTAGCCACCAAAGGTTGAGTACTACATTTAAACAGGGCGAAACAATATAGCCAAGTATTAAAATAGTGGCATTTACATCTTTGTTAGTAATGAAGTGCGTAGTGGCATCTTGCAAGTACCAACAGTACAGAAATAGTACATTGCAAAGCAACGCAACACGAGATAGAAATGAGTGAACTTGCATAAGTTGAATTAGGTTTGAAAAATAGTATTATTTTGCCGAACTCTTAATATAGAACCATGAAGAAATTTAATTGGAAACCATTATTGCCACACTTACTTGCAATTGGTGTTTTCTTAGTAGTGTCAGTTTTTTATTGCTTGCCAGCACTAAAAGGTATGATGGTAAATATGCACGATTTGCTTGGCGCAAAAGGTATGGCACAGCAAAGTTGGGAATTTAAAGAAAAGTATGGCTATGTACCTAACTGGACCAATAGTATGTTTAGTGGTATGCCTGGTTATCAAATTTTATTTGAGCAAACTACCAAAATAACCCTACTTTATTTTCATTATATTTTCACGTTGGGCTTGCCCGATCCTGCGAGTTTCTTCTTTTTAGCTTGTATTGGTTTCTATATTTTATGTGTATCGCTAAACATAAAACCCTGGATAGGCACATTAGCCTCACTAGCTTATGCATTTGCATCGTACAGTGCTGTAATTGTAACCGTAGGCCACGTAACAAAGTTTGCCGCTATGGGCTATGCACCAGCTGTATTGGCCGGCTTAATTTTAATTACCCAACGTAAGTATGTGCTAGGTTTTATGGCCACTATGTTATTTGCTACTTTGCAGATATACCAAAACCACTTACAGATTACTTATTATACCTTACTAATTGCTATTTGCTTAGGCATAGGTTTTTTGGTTACTTGTATTAAATCAAAAGATTTTAAACATTTGTTCAGCACACTTGGCCTTGCAATGGTAGCAGGAGCAATTGCCTTAGGTTCATTTGCAGTAATGATTTTACCAACCAATGAATACACCAAAGAAAGTATGCGTGGCGGTAGAAGTGAATTAACCCCAAAGAAAGGTAAAAGCAATACCACCAAAGACGGTTTAGATAAAGATTACGCCTTTACATGGAGCTATGGTATAGATGAAACCTTAACCTTGGTATTACCTGCTTTTAAAGGCGGTAGTTCAGGTTCATCTGAATTGGGTGGCGAAAATAGCCATGTAGTAAAAGCCATGCAAGACAATAACTTACCACAAGATGCTATTAATTATTTCTTCCAATACATGAGTGCTTATTGGGGGCCACAAACATCTGGTACATCTGGTACGGTGTATTTAGGTGCTATCATTTGCATGTTGTTTATTGTAGGTTTATTTGTAGTTAAAGCATCTGATAAAGGCTGGATAATTGCTGCAAGTATTATTGGTATTGTATTAGCTTGGGGTAGTCATTTTCCTGCAGTTAACTACTTCTTGTTCGACCATTTGCCATTGTACAATAAGTTTAGAGCACCAACCATGAGTTTGGTAATGCCTCAACTCACATTTCCTTTATTAGCAGCATTAGCATTGCAAGTATTGTTTTACGGCAACTACGACTTAGCCGTAATCAAACAAAAATTAAAATGGAGCGGTTATGCCGTAGGTGCTTTATTAGCAGTATTAATATTTGTGTATGTAAGTGGTAGCTTTAAAAGCCCTAACGATGCACAATTAAAAGAAGGCATTGCCAATGCATTATCACAAAGTGGTAATAAAGAACAAGCAGCCAACATTGGCACAGCCATTATGAGCGGATTAACCGCTGATAGAAAAGGGTTGTATGGTGCTGATTTATTAAGAGTAATTTTCTTAATGGCTTTTGCAGGTGCCATTGTTTGGTACACGGTTAATAAAAAAATTAAGCCAGAACTGGCACTAATTCTACTAACTGCAGCCACATTTATCGATTTAATTACCGTTGATTTACGCTACCTAAAAAGCGATAATTATGTAGATAAAGATGAGTTTGTAGCACCTTTTCAACCAAATGCAGCTGACTTACAAATAAAACAAGACACAAGCTATTATAGAGTATTTGACCAAACTACTGATCCTTGGAATAGCAGCCGTTGTGCATATAATCATAATTCTGTAGGTGGTTATCACCCTGCTAAGTTGGCTTTGTACCAAGATTTGATAGAGAATCAACTAGGAAAAGGTAATATGGAAGCATTTAACATGCTAAATACCAAATAC
>JAAFHG010000179.1 GCA_013297585.1 Chitinophagales bacterium | reverse complement strand
CTCTTCCGATCTAACCCCAGTAACCGGTAGTTTTATAACTACTGCACTAGTAAGTTTACCACTTGTCACAAATCTTAATCATACCAATGTAACAGCTAGTGGTGCAACATTTACTTATACTGTAAATCCTGGTGGCGGTACTGCACAATCTCTTGTATATATTGGTACAACCAGTACAAGTTTTAATTTTACATCTGCTGCAACTTATGCAACAACAGTAAATACTACTGGTAATGTAACGCAAACCGTTAATGGGCTAAATAGAAATTCAACTTATTTTTATAGAGTAATATCTGAAAACAGTGCAGGTCAAAATTTAAGTTCTGTGGGTACATTTACTACTACAAATGGCCCAACTATTTCTTCTGTTCAATTCAATCAAGGGGCTACTTTTTTTAATGCTAATCCTTCTATAAATCCCAATGGAAGTCCCACCACTTTATTAGTACGTTGGGGATATTCTGAAAACAATTTAAATAATACAGTTAATGGCCCAACAGTTAATGGTTCTACAAATGTATTTCCAAGTATAAGAGTTACAGGATTAATGCCAAATACACCTTATTGGTTTTTGGTAGAGGGTACAAATGCCAATGGTACAGCACAAAGTATTACTTATAGTGCAGTAACTCCAAGCACAAATATAGTTCCAGTAATTACTAATGTTCAACTGTCAAATCTTACAAGCAATAGTGCAACAATTAGCTATTCGGTAAACATCAATCCTCAATCAGGTTTTGGAGGTAGTAGTGTAGTAAACTATGGTACAAGTAGAAACCCAAGTAATTTAATTTTGTCTTCCAATGTTATAAATGTAAATACAACAGCCAATCCAATTCATGTTTTAACAGGGCTAACCAATAATACCAAGTATTATTATGAAGTTGCTGCCAGTAACACTGAAGGTTTTACTTATAGTGCTTTAGATAGCTTCACCATTGGTACGCTTTTGCCATTAGTACTAAACAATTTTTCGGCAAATATTGCTAGTAATAGTGTACAACTTGCATGGCAAACTAGTCAAGAAATTAACACAAGCCACTTTAATGTTGAATATAGTACCGATGGCATTAGCTTTAAAATTGTAGATACAGTGTTGGCAAATAGAAATAGTGCTATTGTACATCATTATGCATCTATACATCAGCCACTTGGCAATGCATCAGTTGTGTACTATCGTCTTAAAATGGTAGATAAAAACGGTGCTTATACCTACAGTAATGTGCTAAAAGTAACGTTAAGCACTAGTGATCGCTTTAGCTTTAGTGTGTATCCATCAGTAACAAGTGGTAGCATTACAGGTATTATTACAAGCAATAAGGTTGAAACGGCTACTTTACAAGTTGTTAATAGCAATGGTGCTGTAGTAGGTAAGCATTATGTTCAAATATCTAATGGTAATACCACCTTTAACATAAATATTGGTAACCAAGCAAGTGGTACTTATGTGTTGCAAGTGTTTACCAGTAAGGGTTTAGCTACTAAAAAAGTTATTAAAAACTAGTTTATTCATTATTTAATCTCATCAAAGTGCCTCAACACGTTTTGAGGCACTTTGCTTTTGTAAAGCCATAGTAAGGTTTGGTAAAACGGCTATTTTCTTCTCTACACCACGAAATTATTTTTACTAAATAAATTGAAACAATGAAAAGAATAATTCTACTATTTGCTTGCACTTTTATTTTAAACTCGCTATGCTGGGCACAATTGCCAACACCAATACAAGAATTTTTATTTGATGGTTCGCTGACAAATACTGCAAACAATATAACATTTGGCGCAAGTACAACTTTAAATACAAGTAATTTTGGTTATACAACAGACAGAAAAGGTGTTGCGAATAAAGCTTTTAGAAGCTTAAGTAATGAATATTTAACCGCAGTTATCAGTAGTTTACCAGTTGGTAATGCCGCAAGAACAATAAGCTTTTGGTATGCATCTCAAGGCACAAATACACAGTATCCTTTTTTTTATGGCAGTGCTACAACTAGTCAAGGTTACGGATTAAGTATTACTGGAAATAATCATAGTGCATTTACTTGGGCCAATGATTTTGGCGCAACACTTACTACCACCCTTGGTACATGGTATTTTTATACTCTTACATATGCTAATGGTGTAAATAGATTGTATAGAAATGGAGTTTTAGTCGGTTCTCGCACTACAGGAACTTTAAACACCACAGGCCAAACTTTTGGTATTGGTATTGTAAATAACCTCTTGGGTTTTAATGGTATTATTGACGATTTAAAAATTTACGATGTAGAGCTTACCGCTAGTCAAGTAACAGAAGCATCGGCCTTGCCACCTGTAATTTCTAATGCTTTTGCTAGCGATTTTTCGGCTACAAGTGTTAATCTCAATTATTCAATTCAGGCAAATGCTGCTTCTGCTACTTCTACCATTAGCTATGGTACGGCTGCTAATAATTTAAACATGACTGTAACAGGTGGTACAGCCTCTGGTACAACAGCTACCAATCTTGTTACAGCGCTCACGGGTTTGGCTAACAATACTACTTACTACTATCAGGTAAATGCTACAAATGCTAATGGTACTGCTACACCTAGTACTGTACAAAGTTTTACAACGGTTACTAATATTGGCCAAAATTGGACGTGGCTAAAAGGTGCCAACATTATAAACGGTACAGCAAGTTATGGTACTATTAATAGTCCTAATAGCAGTAACACACCTGGTGCTAGATTTAATGCTGCAAGTGCTGTAGATGCATCTGGGAATATTTGGGTGTATGGTGGTAGAAATGGTACTAACTATTTTGCCGATTTATGGATGTATAGCCCTACTACCAACTTGTGGACTTGGAAGGCTGGTTTTAGTACACCTAATGCTATCGGTTCTACTGGTGGTGCTATTAACCCTTCTGCAAGAGAAAGTGCAAGCATGAGTATTAGTGGTGATTACTTGTACATATATGGAGGCAAAGGATACAATAAATCTGGTAATTTAACGATGCTTACAGACGTGGTACGATATAATATTTGCTGCAATAGTTGGACAAATATGAGTGGTTTTGATATAAATGAAAATAATTCACCTACAAATACTACTACAAGTCCTCATCCGGGTCCTTTGCAGTTTACACAGATGTGGGCTACAGATAGTGTATTGTATCTGTTTGGTGGTATTGACAATGCGTTTAGTACATTTAACAATAACTTTTTTAAATTTCGATTATCAACACAAACTTGGGTGTACATAGCGCCACAGCAAGCAACTACAAATACTGGGTTGTATACCGCTGGTGTTGGTAGTACTGGTTATCCTGGTGGTAGAGGTGCTACTGCTTATTGGAAAAATAATGATGGTACATTTGGAATGTTTGGTGGCTACGGACTTACCAACTTGGGTCAAGGAAATCTTGGCGATCTTTGGTTTTACAACGCAAACACAAACACTTGGACTTGGAAAACTGGATCCTCAACACCAAATTATGCAGGTAATTATGGCACTATCAATACACCTGCTACAACCAACGCAATCTCGGCACGCTTTGCACCTGTAGGTGGTATGGCTTCAAATAACAAAATTTACATTTTTGGCGGCGATAATTCTGGTAGACTAAACGATTTATGGGAATTTAATACCACAACAAACGCTTGGTTGTGGGTAAAAGGTAATGCGCAGAAAAATCTGCAAGGCGAGCATGGAACTATTAACATCGAACATCCTAGCAATAACCCAGGCGGTACTTATAGTGCAGTGGGGCAAATCTCATCTAATGGTTTGTACTTATTTGGTGGTGATGGATATGCTACATCTACTACCGTGGGGCCATTAAATAGCACTTGGAAATTTAACTTAGCCACCTTACTACCAGTTAAGCTGGCAACGTTTACGGCAAGCTTAAACAATACCATTACACAACTTGCATGGTCTACAACACAAGAAATTAACACTAGCCACTTTGAGGTAGAATACAGCTTAGATGGTAAGCAATTTGAACATATTGCCACTATACTAGCAAATGAGAATAGCAATAGTATTGTACAATATGCTACCACACATCAATTAAAAAATGACAATTTATTACACTACTACCGGTTAAAGATGATAGATAAGGATGGCCAATTTTCTTACAGCCCAGTTGTTGTTGTAACAACACGTAGTGCACAATCTTTAAAAGTAGTTATACAAGGAAATGTAGTGCAAAGCCAGTTAAACGTAAATATTATTAATAACAAGGCAACTATTGTAAATGTAAGTATTAAAAATGCGCATGGCCAAGTGGTATTACAACAAAGTAAAATAGCAGTACTCGCAGGTAGCAATAGCCTTAATTACAAGATAGATAATTTAAAATCTGGTATATACTTTATAGAAGTACACGATAGTAATGGCAATAGAGAAGTTG
Source organism: Chitinophagales bacterium (assembly GCA_013297585.1). Classification (GTDB taxonomy): domain Bacteria; phylum Bacteroidota; class Bacteroidia; order Chitinophagales; family Chitinophagaceae; genus Parasediminibacterium. Next base: position 2,867 of record JAAFHG010000179.1, on the reverse strand, counting down.
CAAAGTTTTTGAAATACTAGCAACAGTTAGGGGTAATTGTTAGCTATTGTTATAAATACAAGGGTTTGTGCATTACGAATTTTTATAAACAGATTTGTTGAGCACAAGCCATTTGTATTTAATTACTTATTAAAATATAGTTTATTTATTAGTAGTTGAATATGGTTGTATAGGTAGCTGAATAATTACTTGTGTGCCCATCGCTTCATTAAAGTCGCTATACTTATCTATAATTTGAAGGTTAATATTTTTATATTGTTGCTGCAAAATATCAATACGTTTTTTATTGGCATTCATGGCAAATGAAGCATGTTTTGAGTAATTTATTTTATTCAACGCCTCACTTCGTTTACGTCCAATACCATTATCATCAATCACAATTTTTAGAAATGCATCCTCCTTACTAAAGCTAATAGAGAGCACTCTATTAGCTTTTTTATGCAGCAAGCCATGCTTTACTGCATTTTCTACATAGGGCTGTAACAACATAGATGGTAGGGTAATTCTCTCTTTTTCAACTGTTTCACTAACTAATATTACATATTCAAACGTATCTTCAAAGCGCATTTTTTCTAATGACAGGTACAATTCTAACGACTTAATTTCTTCGCTCAACGTTATCGATTCTTTATTGCTCATATTTAAAATACTACGAGTTAAGTTAGAAAATTTACTAATATAAATACTAGCATTTCTTTTATCGTTCATGTACACATAACTTTGAATGGTATTAAGGGCATTAAATATAAAATGTGGGTTCATTTGGGCTTTTATACTCGAAAGCGTACTTTTATCTAATTCTTTTTCTAAAATTATTTTTGCCTCTTTTAATGCCATTTCGCTTCTAATCAATTTAATTCTCCATCTAAACAATAAATAAGCTAGGCAACTTATTGTAGTAAATATGCATGTGTAAAACCACCAAGTATTATAAAATGGTGGCGAAATAAAAAATGAGAATTTGCTAATAGGTTTACTAGACGTAATGTTATTGCTTACAGTATAAAATTCAATGGTATAGTTTTCAGGTTTTAAAATATCTAAATTTATTTCTCTTCTATCGCTTGGCAAATGAACAATATCTTTATTATTTATACTGTATGCAATATGCGTATTTAAAGCATTTGCATAAGCTACTAACGAAAATTGAAAGCTGATAAAATTTTCGTTGTAGGGTAGGCTGCTGTTTTCTTTAATTATTTTATTGGCATTTACATTTATAACTTTATTTAATATAAAACGTGGTGCTACAATGTTGCCCGCTGGATTTTTTTTTGAGAATTGTATAACTGCATTACCATTACTAGCGTACACAGTTTTTTCAGAAATATAAAGCCCTCTAATGTTCTCAGCACTAATACCTATCTGGTTATTGTATATGATAAGTTTGTTGTTTTTATAACAAAAAACTGCGTCTTCACCCAGCACCCACAACTCATTCTTGTAGGGTTCAAACTTGTACAAAATGCCTGTAGTTTTATTCTTGGTAAATGCGGCTTCATAGCTTTTTCCCGTCCATCTAAGTATGCCTTTATCTTTTGATGCGAGTAACAATTCGCCATCCCATACACACATATCTTTTAATACGCAGTAAGGCTCAGGTAATTTTCGGGCATCTTTATATCCATCGGCCATTTCTAAAATACCCGAATAATTATTTATGTAAAACCTGTCGTTTTTTGGGTTGTATTCAATGGTAGATGTATGCTCATTCGAAAAACTTAATTTTTTTACCTGGTCATCATTTGCATCACTGTTAGAAATATACTTTTGTAGCCAATGATCCGTTTTTTCTTTTTCGTATAAATAAATACCGAGGCTTGTTGCCAGCACAACACTATTTTTTACCACGCAATAGTCTTTTATAATGAAAGGGTATTTTTTGCCGCATATTAATGTGTTATTGCTTGAAATAAATGTTGCGGCAGTAATATCTTTTTTAAGTAGAAATTTTACCGCAGTACCATTTTCCATTTTTTGCTGCGTAAAATAATTGCTTGTTGCTACATCATATTCAAGCACGGTACTTTCTTTGGTACCTAACAACAGTTTATTGGCATAACCAGTTATGCTTGTAATGTTATTAGGTACATTATTTAATTTGTTTACATTAAAATTAGGCACAAACAATAACCCCTGGCCAATAGTACCAATAAAGTAATTGCCCTCTTTGGTTTGTTTTACGTCGCTTATATCGTAGCCTGGAAGTATGTAATTAAAGATGCCGCTTTTATTAAATTTGTGGCGGTAAAATAAGCCGTTGGTAGTGCATACCCATATTACACTATCGGTTACAGAAACATAGTTTATTGAAATGTTTTTTGCAGCAGAAGCAATTATTATCTGTTCGGTTTGATTGTAATAATCTATCTCCATGATGGATTTATTTTTTATAAAAAATAAATCGCCATGGCTGTAATGATAACCGCCAGGCCCTTTACTAAAATGATAGATTTCTTTTTTGTTATTTACAATAAAAACAGTGGGCACTCCATTCAAATTTGCGGTGCCAGCAAATTGAACAGGCTGTTTACCAACTAGCGGCTGAGTATTTTTTAAAGCAATAGCTATTTTTTTATTATCGATAGCATTAAAAATTATAATACTATCGTTGGTTATGGAATAAACCTCATTTTTATAAACACTGCTGGATGTAAAGCCGAAACTGTAAGGTATTATGGTTGTAAACCAGCGCAGCGAATCGCCCATTTTACGAAAAAGTACGTTATTAAATGCCTTACAAAAAATATCCCCATTATCGGTTTCCATAATATTGGTCATTTCTGTAAAAGGGCGTTCTTTATTATAATAATTGGTAAAGTTATTGCCATCAAAACTGCTTAATCCCTTAGAGTGGGCTATATACA
>JAAFHG010000098.1 GCA_013297585.1 Chitinophagales bacterium | reverse complement strand
CAACAATTAAACGATTAAAACATGGAAAATGTAACAGATGTCAGAGTCCCTTTTATAGCAGGTAACTGGAATCAAAGTATCAACTTAAAAGATTTTGTAAGCAAAAACATTACACCGTATGAAGGCGATGCCAGTTTTTTAACTGGTCCAACTGCCAATACAATAAAACTATGGGATGCTTGCCTAGCAGCTATGGCGCTAGAAAGGAAAAATAATGGCTGTTTAGATATTGATACCAATACCATATCTACCATTACCAGCCATGCGGCAGGCTATATAGATAAAGATTTGGAAAAAATAGTAGGCCTGCAAACCGATATGCTACTTAAACGTGCCATTAAACCATTTGGCGGTGTAAGAGTGGTAGAAAATGCGGTAAAAGAAAAAGGCTATACTTTATCTCATCAAGTAAAAGAAATTTTTGAGTACGCAAAAGATCATAACACTGCTGTATTCTCTGCGTATGATTCTGAAATTTTAAAATTTCGTTCAAAAGGTATTTTAACTGGCTTGCCAGATAACTATGCACGTGGTAGAATTATTGGTGATTTTCGTCGCTTAGCATTGTACGGTGCTGATAAATTGATAGCTGCAAAACAAGCCGACAAACAAGCCATTGATGGTGAACTTACCGAGCACAAAATAAGATTGCGTGAAGAAGTAAGCGAACAAATATTGGCACTAAAAGCTATTAAAGATATGGCTGCTATGTATGGCTTTGATGTAAGCCAACCAGCAAGTAATGCACAAGAAGCTGTACAGTGGGTATACTTAGCTTATTTGGCTGCGGTAAAAGAACAAGATGGCGCTGCTATGTCATTAGGTAATGTCTCTTCTTTCCTAGATATTTATATAGAAAGAGACTTGGCAGATGGTACCATTACAGAAGTTGAAACACAAGAATTAATAGACCAGTTTGTAATGAAATTGCGTGTGGTACGCCATTTACGTCCTGGTGCTTACGATGATATTTTTGGTGGTGATCCTACTTGGGTAACAGAAGCCATTGGTGGACAATTTGATGATGGCCGTACAAAAGTTACTAAAACATCATTTAGATTTTTACAAACATTGTACAATCTTGGTGCTTCACCAGAACCCAACCTAACTGTATTGTGGAGTCAATCATTACCACAAGGCTTTAAAGATTTTTGTGCACAAGTATCTATTGATACATCATCTATTCAATACGAAAATGATGACTTAATGCGCCCAGCACGTGGCTCTGATGATTATGGTATTGCATGTTGCGTATCGTACCAAGAAATAGGCAAACGTACACAGTTTTTTGGTGCACGTACTAACTTGCCTAAAACCTTATTACTAGCCTTAAATGGTGGTAAAGAAGAACAAGAAGGCGTCAATGTTTTAAAAGGTATTCCTGCATTGAAAGAAGGTGTATTGCAGTACGATGAAGTATTGGCGAACTTTAAAGTTGCGATGAAAGAAGTAGCAAGAGTGTATAGTAAAGCCATGAACATTATACACTACATGCACGACAAATATTATTACGAAAAAGCCCAAATGGCATTTATAGACACTGACCCAGGTATTGATATTGCTTATGGTGCTGCGGGTATTTCTATTATTGCCGATTCTTTGTCTGCCATTAAATATGCGCAAGTAACACCTGTAAGAAACGAATTAGGCTTAACTACTGGCTTTACTGTAGTAGGTGATTATCCAAAATATGGTAACGATGATGATAGGGTAGATGTATTGTCTCAAGAGATAGCAGAATTCTTTTTTAATGAATTAAAAAGCCATGCTACTTATAAAAATGCAACACCTACTATGTCTTTACTAACCATTACATCCAACGTAATGTATGGTAAAATGACAGGTGCTACACCAGATGGTAGATTGTCTGGCGAGCCATTTGCACCGGGCGCAAACCCAATGCACGGTAGAGATACCCATGGTGCTATTGCTTCATTAAACAGCGTAGCAAAACTTGAGTATCGCTATGCACAAGATGGTGTTTCTAATACCTTCTCTATGGTGCCAAAATCTTTAGGTAGCACACCAGTAGAACAAGTTGAAAATTTGGTGGGCTTGTTAGATGGTTACTTCTATAAAAATGCACAGCACTTAAATGTAAATGTTCTGAATAGAGAAACCTTAATGGATGCATACGAACATCCTGAAAAGTATCCGCAATTAACCATTCGTGTGTCTGGCTATGCGGTAAACTTTATTAGGTTATCTAAAGCGCACCAATTAGAAGTAATTACAAGAACATTTCATGAGTGTATGTAGTGGTAAATGGTGATAGTTAATGGGTCATTGCCAAGTAACTATCACCCATTACCTATGACCCATCAATCATCACTAAATTTAAGAAGCAACAATGCATATACCTGATAATTGGTTATTACCGCAAGATGCAGCACTGCTAGATATAGAAGATCCTGATCAATTACGCATCCATTCAATTGAGTCTTTTGGTACACATGATGGACCAGGCATACGGTTAGTAATATTTGCACAAGGCTGCCAGTTTAGATGTTTGTACTGTGCCAATCCTGATACTTGGGATGTAAAAGGTGGGCACTATAAAAGCATTAACGAACTAGTAGAAATGGCAGTACATCAAAAGCCATACTTTGGTACTAAAGGAGGCGTTACAGTATCTGGTGGCGAGCCTACATTGCAACGTACAAAGCTGTTACAATTGTTTAAGCAACTACACTACTATGGTATTAATACTGCGTTAGATTCAAATGGTAGATTGCTAAATGATGAGGTAAAAGCCTTACTAGATGAAACAGACTATTTGCTATTAGATGTAAAACATTTTAATGACGAATGGCATCACAAGCTTACAGGTTTATCTAACAGTAGCGTATTTAAAGTAGCCGAATATAGAGAAAGTACAGGTAAGCCTATGTGGCTGCGCTATGTACTAGTACCAGGTTACAGCGATCAAGAAGAATATTTACACCAGTTGGGGCAACATTTTGCCAACTATAAAAGCATTGAAAAAATAGAAATACAACCCTACCACTTACTAGGTGTACACAAGTGGGAAGCGCTAGCAATGACCTACCAACTAGACAATGTACAGCCGCCAAGCAAAGATTGTTTAGCAAAAGTAGCCAACATTTTTAGCCAATACTTTAAGACCGTAAAGGTGAATTGATATATCGTTTGTTTTGGTTTTGCTCACTAGCGTAGCTTATTCTTAGGCTATGCTTTTTATTTATATTAATTGCATTAGAAGCAGTTTTTTTATAAAATGGAGTTGCAATGTTGCTTACTTTTTGGGTGCGTACGCCCCTGTTTGCAACCAAGTAGTCCATGCTTTTTTAAATTCAATATAGGTTACAGGTGGCAAGGTTCTACCCTCACCAGGTTGCCAAGCCCACTTTACTAAAGCGTCATCTGCATGTGCTAGTAAGGCCTTCATGTCTTTGTTTCCATTAAACAATGGGTTACTAATTTGTTTGGCTAGTTCATGTGCGGTTTTACCCTCAAAAATCATTTTCATATTTGATGGTGGTAAATGCCAGTTTGGACTTCCAGGCGGTGTGTGCACGCCACTTGAGTTTTCTTCTTGATGGCAATTACTACATTTCATAGCATACAAGCCTTTCCCGTCGGCACCTCTAATTGGATTCATGGCATGTGTATGATTATCATCACCTTGCAACGGCGAATTGCCTGCTGGATGACAGTTTATGCATCTTGGGCTCATTAACACTTGATAAATACTCATAAAGGCTTTTACAGAAGTAGTGCTATCCTTAGCAATTGATATATTATTATTTTCTTTTATATTATTGATTTCAACATTTAATGTAGCTGATGCCAAGGTTGTAATTAACAAAATGATAGCTATAACTGTAAAGGAGCGTTTTGGTAGTTTATCAAATTGTTTGGCGCTAACTGTTTCTTTCACAATATTTTGTTTTTAGTTAATAAATGATACTATTGTTAGTAGTCTATATATTCAAGTATCTATCTTAATTGTTCTATAAAAGGCATTTTACGAATACGTTTTCCTGTTGCTGCATAAATGGCACTAGCTAATGCAGGGGCTATTGGTGGTAAACCAGGTTCACCTAAGCCAGTTGGTGCTTCTTCAGATTCAACAAATTTCACCTCAATATCTAACGGTGCGTCATTAATACGTAATAGTGGATAAGTGTAGAAATTTGTTTCAACCACAGCACCATTTACAAATGTTACTTTTGGATACATAGCATGGCAAATACCATCTACAATGGCACCTTGCACTTGATTTTCTGCACCACTTAGGTTTACAACTCTGCCACAGTTTACAGCACAATACACTTTTAAAATTTTAGGCTTACCATTTACTAATGCTATATCAATTACTTGTGCAGCATACGAGCCAAATGAAAACCAAGTAGCCATACCTCTGTAAACACCTTCTTTTTTTGTACCCCAATTACTTATTTTAGCAACAAGATTTATAACACTTTTGTATTTATCTACATCATAACCCAACCTAGCTGTAGCACTTTGCTTAGCTTTATCAAATAATTCTAGCCTGTAGGCTATTGGGTCTTTTTTTAATGCAATACACACCTCATCCATAAAGCTTTCGGCTACAAATGCCAGTGTATTTGCACCGGGGGCTCGCCACCATCCGGTGGGTGTATTACTTGTTAAGCCGTGACCATCGGAACGATAATTTTCAATAATACCAGCCACATAACTATCGCCTCTTATTCCTCTACCAATTCCTACACCAGATTGATGCCATGCTAGTAACTTATCCGCAGAAAGCGCCGCAATAAAACGATACATTTCTGCTGGTCTATAAAAATCGTTTTGCATATCATCTTCTCTTGTCCACTGAACCTGTACAGGGCATTTGGCAGCGGCAGAAACTAGAGCAGCTTCTAACCCATTATCTGCCATCAATTTACGCCCAAAACCGCCACCTTGCCTTGGAGAGCCCACCGTAATATTTTGTTCTGGAATACCTAATTCTTTGGCTACATTAGATTTTAATTGTGCAGGTACTTGCGTTGGTCCAAATAGGTCAACCTTACCATCTTGCACATTTGCAAAAAAGTTAAGTGGCTCCATCTGTCCATGAGAAAGTGTCGGTATTTCGTAAGTAACATCAAGTATTTGAGTAGCCATTTTTTTGGCAGCTTCTATATCACCATCGTTTCTGTTTGGTTTAACATCGGTTTTATTTAGTAGTTCTCTAAAGGCGGCAAAATGTTCGGCCGAGTTTTCTAGTTTCTCATTTGCTTTCCATTCTATTACTAAAGCATCACGCCCTTTTTTGGCAGCCCAAGTAGAAGTTGCTAAAACCGCAACTGAATTTTTAAGTTTTACCACTTGTTTTACACCCTCTATTTTTAAAGTGGCTTCATCATTTACTGATACTAAGGTTTTGCCGTAAGCCGGCGACCTCGCTATCATGGCAAAAAGCATCCCTTTTCTGCGAGTATCAATACCAAATAAAGGTTGCCCTGTTGCAATTTTTAGCGCATCAACATCTTTAATACGCTTGCCTATATATGTAAAGTTTTTAGTATTTTTTAAAATAGGTTTAGTAGGTACTTCCATAGTGGCTGCTTTGGCGGCAAGGTTGCCATATGTTAGTTTTTTGCCGCTTGCCTTATGTAGTACCTCACCATTTTCTGCAGTACATTCAGCTGCAGAAACGTTCCAAGTTTGTGCTGCCGCTGCTATTAGCATTTCTTTAGCAGCCGCACCTGCGGTTCGTAATTCTGTAAAACGGCCTCTTACAGATCCGCTACCGCCAGCTGTTTGCCTGCCATACCTATTTTCTACGGGAGAAAATTCAACAATAACTTTTTGCCAATCAACACATAATTCTTCTGCAACAATAACTGGTAATGTTGTTTTTACACCTTGGCCAATTTCTGGGTTAGGGGCTAATAATACGATACTATTATCCGATCCTATTTTAATGTACATGTTTAGTGCAGCAGCAGTGGCTTCTGGTGTATCGGCTTTTACATCGTTGTTAAATAACGATAAGCCAAGCAACATTCCTCCAGTTGTTAAGGATGAAACTTGAAGAAAATGACGACGTGATAAAGTTGTTTTTTTCATATTACTTCGTATTTATTTTTTCTGCGGCTAAATGAATGGCTTTCCGAATTCTTACATAAGTACCACATCTGCAAATATTACCTGACATCGCATTATCAATGTCTTCATCAGTAGGCTTTTTATTATCGTTTAGTAATACCACTGCCGACATAATTTGCCCAGCCTGACAATAGCCACATTGTGCTACATCCAACTCTATCCAAGCTTGTTGTACAGGATGATCACCTTTCGCTGAAAGCCCTTCTATTGTTACTATTTTTTTGCCTATAGCTGTTTTCACTTTTGTAATACAGGCTCTTATAGCTTGGCCATTTAAATGCACTGTGCAAGCACCACAAGAAGCTATACCACATCCATATTTGGTACCAACTAAGTTTAAATGATCTCTAAGCACCCAAAGTAATGGTGTTTCAAAATCAACATCAATAGTGTAGTTTTTTTGGTTAACGTTTAATGTAATTGTAGGCATATGTTAAGCATTAAATTGAGAAAATCGATTACAATATATACATAATATTAAACAATGGCAAGTCTTTAAACTTATATAAATTACGGGTTTAATTACCTAAATCATAGATTTTAAAAATAACCCTATCTATAAATGCGCCCAATTCTTAACTTCGGAAAATAGGGCATTATAACTTTAAGTAAAGTATTAATAGAATACTTAAAGGTAGAAAAAGTTTTTGTTCTTTAAAAAAGAACCAATGAAAGAAATAAATGAAATTATAAAGGCATACAAAACTGCACAAAGTTTAGGGCTTAAAACTGCACTTGCTACAGTAGTTAAGGTAGATGGTTCATCTTACAGGCAGCCTGGTGCACGTATGCTTGTAACAGAAAAGGGCAACATTACTGGTGCAATAAGCGGCGGTTGTTTAGAAGGCGATGCCTTACGCAAAGCATTGCTTACAATACAGCAGCAGCAAAATAAATTAATTACCTACGATACGAATCAGCCAGACGATGAAGAATTTGGATTACAACTCGGTTGCAACGGTGTAGTACATATTTTGTTTGAATTTATTGATCCAGAACAAGCGCACAACCCAATTACATTACTAGAAAAAATAATTCAAAACCGTAAAGAAACTTTGGTAATTACAGTTTTCTCGTTAAATAAAGCGCAACATCAACGTGGTACTATAGCCATTGTAAGAGAAAGTATTTTTCACGGTGCAAATACAAACAATACATATAAACATAAGCTTATGCCTTTTGTTGATATAGCTGTTAAAGAAAAAAAAACAATTATTACTGAGCTTAAAAATGAGTTGCCGAATGAGTATGTAATACTGCAATATTTACCTGTGCAGCTTTCGTTAGTAATAGTTGGTGCAGGAAACGATGCAATACCGGTAGTTGCAGCAGCCGATATTGTAGGCTGGCAAATTACAGTTGTAGATGGCAGAAGTAGTCATGCGCAAGCCCATAGATTTTCAAAAGCACATGAGGTGCTAGTGGCCAATCCACAAGAGCTAATTAAAACAATAAAAATTGATGAGGCTAGCTATTTTGTATTGATGACCCATAATTATAACTACGATTTAGCTTTGTTAAAGCTTTTATTAAACCAACCTGTTGCCTACATAGGTATGCTTGGCCCTAAAGCTAAATTCAATCGTATGATTTCTGATTTACTTGTTGAAGGCATTGAAATAACGGCTAATAAAATGGCTAGAATATTCTCGCCAGTAGGTTTAGATATTGGGGGCGAAACGGCCGAAGAAATTGCACTGTCTATTATAGCAGAAATTAAAGCCGTATCGAGTAATAGAAATGGTGGAATACTTAGAAGTACCAATAAAAAAATTCATGATCCTATTATTTATTTATAACTACTTGATAATAAATGTACAGTAACAAAACAGGCATGATTATTTTGGCAGCAGGTACCTCTAGTAGAATGGGTAGTCCAAAGCAATTGTTATTGTATCAAGAAAATAGTTTCTTACAAAACACTATTAATGCTTGTGTTAGCTACGCAAGTAACAATGTTACTGTTGTTGTTTTGGGTGCGCATCACAATACAATTACAAGTAGCACAGATACTACAAAAGTGTCTATCTGCTTTAACGAAAACTGGTCTACTGGTATTGCATCCTCTATCAAGTGTGGGTTACATTTTTTACTAGACCTACATGAAGACATGAAGCGATGCATCATTACCGTATGCGATCAACCACATATTGATAATACTGTTTTTAAAACAATGGAAGAAATACAGCGCCAAACAAACAAAGGCATTGTAGCTGCACAATATGCTAAAACCTTAGGTGTGCCTGCAATGTTTACCAAGCCATACTTTAATTTATTATTAAGCCTCTCAGGCGAGCAGGGCGCTAAAAAAATAATCCATCAACACATGGATGATGTAGCTAGCTTTTCTTTTGCAAATGGAGAAATTGATATTGATACAAAAGAGGATTACGAAACGCTTATTACCCCTATTTAAATACGTAAATTTTGTTGTTGGACATTTAACTATAACGCGTTAATGCTTCTTAAAAATTTTGCTACTCTACTTAGAGCCTGTTTAAAATTATCATTATACCAACTGACACAAATAGCACTAATCTGCAAGTATAATTCGTACTATTTTGTATTATTCGTGGCTAATTTCTACTTGCTACGCTAATTTCATAAATCATTTTTTAAGTAGGCGCTTACTATTTTAATAGCTTCTCAAAAAATAAACCCATGAGAATTGAAATGGCTTACGCAATCGTTGCCAGTAAAATAGGCGCTGATTTAATAACAATTATTACTTGTACAGTAAGTTCGCCCTTGCAATTGGTTTTTTAATATTTCAAGTACTGAATTGCAATGTTTTAAAAGTGTTTCACCATTTTTTTCTAAACGATTATGCGCCACATTTTACTTCGTTTTTGTTTTGCTTTTTTATCTATTGTAACTGCACAATTAAGTGCGCAGCAAATAGCCTTTCCAGGGGCTGAAGGTGCTGGAAAATATACAAGTGGTGGTAGGGGCAGCGCAACTACCTTAACTACTGTTTTTGAAGTTACCAACCTAACAGATGTAAACACGGCTGGTAGTTTGCGTTATGCATGTAGCCAATCGGCAAGTACCTATCCTTATAGAACTATTGTGTTTAAAGTATCTGGCACTATACACCTCAATTCAAAACTAAATATACCTGCCAATACAACTATTGCTGGGCAAACGGCACCTGGAGATGGTATTTGTATTGCAGACTATCCTGTGGTTATTAGTGGCGATAATGTAATTGTACGTTACATACGCTGTAGGCTAGGCGATAAAAACCAATTAAAAACTTCTCCTGCTAGCTGTGGCATACCAGTGGCGCCATTTACTAGTACTTGTATGCCTTTAGATGGTAGCGGTGGCGATGATGCACTTGGTAATTTAGGCAATAAAAATTTGATAATAGACCATTGCAGCGTAAGCTGGAGTAATGATGAGGCCTTAACTGTATACCGTGGTGATAGTGTAACACTACAATGGAATTTAATTTCAGAACCACTGAATTATTCATACCATTTTGAAACTGGTGATACAGACTTTGAGCAGCATGGCTACGGCGGTATTTGGGGCGGCTTGCATGCCTCTTTTCATCATAATTTAATTGCTCATTGCCGCAACCGTACACCACGTTTTGCAGGCAATAGTACTTATGCTTTAGGTGCTATAGAAACTGCCGATTTTAGAAATAATGTATTGTATAACTGGGGTATTAATAATATTTATGGTGGCGAAGGTGGCAACTATAATATTGTAAATAATTACTATAAATATGGCCCTAACACCAGCTCAGGTGTACGATATAGAATAGTAGGGGTAGATAGTAATGCTACAAATGGCTACGCTAAGTATTTTCTATCGGGCAATTATGTAGATGGTTCTAGTACTAATACTGCAAACAACTGGACGGGGGCATATATAAACACTGGTAAAGCGGCTGATTCTGTAAAATCAAAAGTAACTGCCCCATTTTTAATAGGCTATTTACCTGCAAGTACCGATGATGCAATGGCAGCCTACGACACTGTGTTGAAAAATGCAGGCTGTGTACTACCTACAAGAGACACGCTAGACGAACGCATTATTAATAATGTAAAAAACAGAACAGGTTCAATTATTAATGTACAAGGTGGTTATGCACATGCAACACCTTATACACAAACGGTTAATGCATGGCCTTACCTAGCTACTACTACACCACCAGCCGATACCGACCACGATGGTATGCCAGATGATTGGGAAACAGCTAATAATTTAAACCCCAATAGCGCAGCTGATAGAGGTGTATTTGCAAGTAACGGCTACACTAACTTGGAAAATTATTTAAATAATATTACATCAACACAAACCAAT
>JAAFHG010000154.1 GCA_013297585.1 Chitinophagales bacterium | reverse complement strand
TTGTCAATTATACACATGCCCAAAGTGAAATATTAGCTCTAAACCAAACCGCAGGATTACCAAGTTATCAAAATCAAGTTGGCGTGCCTATTGGTAGTGTAATACAAGGCGGTAATTACATAAAAAACTTTTTACAAGCTGATGGTATTTTTCAAACCCAAGCAGAGGTTGATGCAGCGCCTGTTCAAAGATTTTCTGGTATTACCAAACCGGGTGACCTTAAGTATAAAGACATTAATAGCGATGGGGTGATAGACAACTTAGACTTTGTTACTACCGCTTACTCAGATGTACCTACCGATTATTTTGGTTTTGGATCTAATATGTCTTACAAAGGTTTTGATATAAGCATTGTTTTTCAAGGTGTTAAAGGTAGAACCATCCAGATTAATGATTTAATCAATTCTGGTTCTAATAGCAATGGTTATATCAATCAATTTAGTGCAGATAGCTGGACAGTTGCAAAAGGTACAAGTGCATTGTATCCTAGAATGACCTTAACAGATAGAGGTAACAATACGCAAAATTCAACATTTTGGCTACGTTCAGGCGATTTTATAAGACTTAAATCTGTAGAGTTTGGCTATATCTTCCTGATAAAATGGTAAAAAAACTGCAACTCACAAAGTGTAGATTTTATATCAGTGGCTATAATTTGCTTACGTTTAGTCAACTTGGCGATTTACCTATCGACCCAGAAATTCCAACTGCTGGTTATAATTCATCTTATCCTTATTTAAGAACCTTCACAGCAGGTATTTCAGTGAATTTTTAATTATTAAAATTAGCACTAATGAAAATCAATATATTTTATAAATCATTTATTTTTTTAAGTATTGTTAGTACTACTGCTTGTACAAAAAACTATTTGTACGATGGTACAACCACGGAGGGCAATATTACAGAAGCGCAGGTTTGGGAAAATAATGATTATGCCCGTGGTATTTTAAACAATGCTTACTTCTATGTTGCCGAAGGTTTTAATATAGATGGTGACGGTGCTTTACTAGCTTCTGGTACAGATGAAGCCGTAAATTCTAATCCTAACTCTGCTATTAATATTTTTAATAATGGAACTTGGAGCCCCCTACGAACTATTGATAACGTGTACTCAAATATGTATGAGGGATTAAGAAAGGTTAATTTATTTATTGAAAATGTTGACTCAGCCAGTATTATTCCAGTTGATGGATTGACAGAGCTAGCTGATAAAAGGCGTTTAAAAGGCGAAGCTTACTTTTTAAGAGCGTTATTTCATTTTGAATTATTAAAACGTTTTGGTAGTATACCATTGGCCACTAAAGTATTTGATAGAGCAGAAAATTTGAATTTACCTAAAAATAGCTTTGATGAATGTAAAGATCAGATTGCTAGAGATTGCGATTCTGGTATAGCTATGCTGCCTTCTTGGACACAATCTTGGAGCACTGCAAATAGAGGAAGAGCAACAAAAATGGCTTCATTGGCATTAAAATCTCGTTTGTTTTTATATGCAGCAAGCCCACAATACAATACTACTAATGATGTTGCTAAATGGCAATTGGCAGCTAATACCGCCAAGGCACTTATTGATAGTAACAGGCACAGTTTAATTACACCATACGCTAATATTTTTAACTATAATTCTGCACCATATAACAATGAAGTAATTTTTGCATCACGAGCACAGAATAGAAATGATCTTGAAACCAATAATGCACCTATTAGTTACGATGGTGCTAGGGGCAGAACAAATCCTACACAAGATTTAGTAGATGCTTTTGAGATGAATAATGGTAAGCCTATTACAGATGCAACATCAGGCTATAATCCTGCTGATCCATATAGAAATAGAGACCCTCGCTTTGCATTAAACATAATTTACAATGGTTTATTATGGAAAGGTAGAGCTGTACAAACGTATGTTGGCGGTGCAGACGGCTTAGATAAAGACATAAATGCTACAAGAACGGGCTATTACATGCGTAAGTTTTTAAGTGAGGCTGCTACATGGAACCAAGTAGCAAATACCAGTGTACGAAGAGTTTGGGTAGTATTTAGATATGCAGAAATTTTACTAAATTATGCTGAAGCTTTAAATGAAGCACAAGGCCCTGTTACTGATGTATACAGGTTTGTAAACCAAGTAAGGGCGAGAACAGGCGTTGCTATGCCTGCATTACCGGCTGGTTTAACAAAAGACCAAATGAGGGTTCGTATTCAAAATGAAAGACGAATAGAATTATGCTTTGAAGGCCACCGCTTTTTCGACTTGCGTAGATGGAAATTAGCCGAGCAATTTCTTAACAAAAGTGTTTTTGGTATGAGAATTACACCTAATGCTAATGGAACACTTAGCTATCAACCATTTAGTGTTGAAACAAGAAGTTTTATGCCTAAAAACTACCTATTCCCATTCTCTCAAAACGATATTAATCTTCAACCCGCTTTGGTACAAAATCCAGGCTATTAATCTAAATATTTAAGTACACTCGATGAAGAAATACTCACTTCTTTTAGCTACTGCTTTGCTTATTTTTTCGGCTTGTTCGAAAAAAGAAACCCCTAGCCCAGTAGTAGTTACTCCGCCCGTGGTAGTTGTAGATACAATGTTGTATAAAATGATGCCCTTTCCTGTGGGTGCGGCTGTAAACATTAGTTTAATGAAAAATAATGTTAGGTACAGCGGCATTGTAACCAAAGAGTATAACAGTGTAACCGCAGAAAATGCTATGAAGTTTGGTGCTTTGCATCCTTCTCAAAATACCTATAACTGGGCAGATGCAGACTACCTTGTAAACTATGCCCAACTTGGTAATAAGCGTATACATGGGCATACATTAATTTGGTACACATCTCTACCTACATGGGTTACCAATTTTGTTGGCGACTCTGCAGCATGGGAGAATTTAATGAAAACTCACATACAAACAGTTGTTACACATTTTAAGGGTAAGGTTGCCTCGTGGGATGTTGTGAATGAACATTTTGAAGATACGGGTATACCAAGAAATAGTGTTTGGCGTCAAAAATTAGGTAACGATTATGTAGCACGCTGTTTTCAATATGCACATGAAGCAGACCCTAGCGCATTGTTATTTTATAACGATTACGGCCATGAGTATAGTGCTGCAAAGCGAACTGCCATTCTAAATATGATTACTGATTTTAAAGCAAGAGGTATTCCTATTCATGGTACAGGTATGCAATTTCACATGACAGTTAATACATCTGATGCAAATATTACAGCGGCTATTACTGGTGCAGCTAGTACAGGATTAAAAGTGCATATTTCTGAATTAGATATTAGACTAAACCCAAGTGCAGCACAAAACATTGCGTATACCTCTTTCCTAGGCGACCAACAAGCACTTAGGTATAAATATGTAGTTAAAACCTACAATACTTTACCTGTATCGCAAAAGTTTGGCATTACAACTTGGAACGTTACAGATGCTGATTCATGGATACCTGGCTGGCAAGGTGCACCAGATTGGCCATTACCTTTTGATGCAAATTATTTGCGAAAGCCTGCTTATAAAGCAATGATAGAGGGTGGTAAATAATTTTTTTTAATCTTACTAAGTTGTAATGAACCATAAATCACTGTCATTCTATTTATCACTTATACTACTTTTTCAATGTATATATGCTGGCGTATTTGCTCAAAGCGCATCTATTCAAAATGTTCAAGGTCGTAGTAACTTAAGCTTAAATGGCCGTTGGAATTATATTGTAGATCCCTACGAAAATGGTTATTACGATTACCGCCACACACCTTACGATCAATCTGCATCTGGTAAAGGTGGTTTTTACGATGATAAAAAGCAAGAGAATAAATCAGAATTAATAGAATACAATTTCGATTTATCACCCACTTTAAAAGTGCCTGGTGATTGGAATTCGCAAGTGGCCAATTTAGAGTTGTATGAAGGCACAGTGTGGTATCGTCGCAAGTTTGAAATTGCCCCAAAGGCTGATAAAAAGTACTTTTTATATTTTGCAGCAGTTAACTACGAGGCGCATGTTTATTTAAATGGAAAGAAATTAGGCATACACAAAGGCGGCTTTACACCTTTTCAATTTGATGTAACAAGCAAATTGAAACAAGGTGAAAATGTTGTAGTGGTGAAAGTTGATAATACTCGCAAGCAAGATGAAATTCCAACCGTTAATACCGATTGGTGGAATTACGGCGGTATTACAAGAGATGTATTTTTAACTGAACTGCCTGCTGCTCATATTGCTGATTACAAAGTACAATTAGCAAAAGGTAATGCTAATAAAATTGAAGGCTTTGTTCAAGTGTCAGGCAGTCAATTGACTCAAAATATAACCGTTTTTATTCCTGAAGCTGGTATTAAAACATCAGTAACCACAGATGTTTCAGGCAAAGCTGTTATTGACATTCCTGTAAAAAATATTAGTTACTGGTCACCAGAAAATCCAAAATTGTATAAGGTGCAATTAACCAGTGAAACTGATACTTTGAATGATTTAATTGGCTTTAGAACCATTGAAACAAAAGGTCAGGATATTTTGGTAAATGGTAAATCGGTTTTCTTGCGTGGCATTTCGTTACATGATGAAAATCCATTATTACCGGGTCGTTTACGCAGTACCGGTGATATGAGAATGATGCTACAATGGGCTAAAGAGCTTGGTTGCAATTATGTTCGTTTGGCACATTATCCTCATAATGAAGAAATGATGCGTTTGGCAGATGAAATGGGCTTGTTTGTTTGGGCTGAAGTGCCAGTGTACTGGACAATTTCTTGGGAAAATAAAGACACATATACCAATGCCAGCAAGCAACTGACCGATTTGATAGAGCGTGATAAAAACCGTGCAAGTGTAATTGTTTGGAGCATTGGTAATGAAACACCATTGAGTGAACCAAGGCTAAATTTCATGAGCAATTTGGCAGCTACAGTAAAAGCTACTGATAATACAAGACTGGTTTCAGCGGCCTTGGAAGTACATAGAAAAGGGTATGAGGTGGTTGTAGATGATGTGCTAGGGGAGAAGCTAGATTTGGTAAGTTTTAACGAATACGCAGGTTGGTATTGGGGCGGTTTGCCAAAAGAAATGTTGAAGTATCATTTCAATATTAAGTACAATAAACCTGTTGTTATTACAGAGTTTGGTGCTGATGCCTTGGGTGGTTTTCATGCAGATGAAGAAACAAAATTTAGCGAAGAATATCAAGAATCATTATACAAATACCAGATTCAGTTTTTACAAACCATTAAAGGTTTACGAGGCATGACACCTTGGATTTTAGCAGATTTTCGTTCGCCAAGAAGGCAGCATCCTGTGTATCAAAATTTTTGGAATAGAAAGGGGTTAATCTCAGAGACAGGCAAAAAGAAGAAAGCGTTTTACACATTGCAACAGTTTTACAACAACATGCAACAACAATATAAACCGTAGTTCATTTATGCAAATAAATTAACACAATCCAATAAATAAATAATAAAAAAAGTAAGGTCCAAAAGCGGCTACAAATAGTGGTCTTAGCTACGCTTTTGCCCAAACTTTTCATTAAAAAACACCAATAAGAAATGAAAATATATAAAATTATATTCAGTGTTTTAGTAGTGATAACTTGCCAAAAGTCTATTGCACAAAGCTTTCCAGAGGATTACACCTTGCAAGTAGAATCGTGGAGTGCCAACAGCGAAAAGAAAACGATGGGTACACATAAAATGTATCCAACACGCTCGGTAGCTACACTTAAAAATTTCAATGCTAACACAAATATTAAGCTTGATAAATACGGCGGCAGAAAAGATATACATGTTAAAGCAACAGGCTTTTATTATGCTACA
Source organism: Chitinophagales bacterium (assembly GCA_013297585.1). Taxonomy (GTDB): domain Bacteria; phylum Bacteroidota; class Bacteroidia; order Chitinophagales; family Chitinophagaceae; genus Parasediminibacterium. The sequence goes on along the minus strand of JAAFHG010000154.1, from coordinate 2,136 downwards.
AAAATTAATGGTAGATGGTGGACGGTTGATCCATTAGGCAACTTGTTTATTAATGTGGGTTTGGTAAATGTTGGTAGCGATGGTTCGGATAAAATTAAGGTGAACTTAAAAGACAGTTTTGTAACAAAGGAAAATTGGACAGTAAAAACGCAAACTTATTTGCAAGATTTTGGCTTTAATAGCTTAGGTGCCTGGTCAGATTATGCAGCGTTTAAACAATCCCCATTACAGCAAGAAAAGCCAATTTCTTATACCATTATCAAGAATTTCATGAGCTCGTATGGTGCCAGTTTAAAGAAGGTTCATCAAGAGTCTGGCCACATGGGTTATCCTGATAGAACCATCTTTGTTTTTGATCCAGGGTTTGAACCATTTTGTGATAACTACGCCAAAGACTTAGCAGAAAATAAAAATGATCCTAATTTATTTGGCTATTTTTCTGATAATGAATTGCCTTTTGAAAAGCAATCTATTGACAGGTATTTAGGTAAAAAAGATACGGCCGATTTTGGCTATATCGCTGCAAAAAAATGGCTAGAAAAAAATGGCATTTCACCACAAGCAATTACCGATTCTGTAAGGGCCGATTTTGTGGGCTATATGGCCGATACCTACTTCTCTATTGTTTCTAAAGCCATCAAAAAATACGATCCCAATCACCTGTATTTAGGTAGCCGTTTGCACCATACTTACGAAAAGAAATTGCCTCAAATGTTTAAAGCAGCTGGTAAGTATGTAGATGTAATTGCTGTGAATTATTACCGTGAATGGGCACCAACTAAAGAAGATGTAACTAACTGGGAAGCTTGGAGTGGCAAACCTTTTATTATTACAGAATGGTACACAAAAGGCATGGACTCAAAAATGCCTAACTATTCAGGGGCTGGATGGGTTGTAAACACACAAGAAGATAGGGGATTGTTCTACCAAAATTTTGCCTTGGGCTTGTTAGAATCTAAGAACTGTGTGGGTTTTCATTGGTTCAAATACATGGATAATGATTCTACCAACTTAAAATCTGATCCTTCAAATAGAGATGCGAATAAAGGTATTGTAGATGTGTCCTTTAGAGCATACAAACCATTAACTGATAAGATGAAAGAGCTTAACAATAGCGTGTATGCTATCATCGATTTTTTTGATAAAAGAAGAAAATAAACTATGCCACAGCAGACTAAAATATTGTTTGCCAGAAAATTGAAGACATCCACTCTTCTTTTGGCTTTGTGCTGCTGTACATTGTTGAGTAATGCTCAAGGCGATACTACTTTACAAGGTTTTTCACCTTTTAAATTTGGGGCTGCTGTTAATATAAGTTTACTAAAAAATAACTCTTCATACAGAGCTTTGGTTACTAGAGAGTACAATAGCCTTACTGGTGAAAATGCAATGAAGTTTGGAACGCTTCATACTTCGCAAAATGGCTATGCTTTTAAAGATGGCGATACGTTGGTAAATTTTGCACAGGCTACCAACAAGCGAGTACATGGCCATACGTTGATTTGGCACAATAGCTTACCATCTTGGGTTACAAACTATATTGGCGATTCTGCTGCGTGGGAAAATTTAATGAAAACCCATATTGATACTGTGGTAAAACATTTCAAAGGGAAAGTAACTTCTTGGGATGTTGTAAACGAAGCTTTTAATGATGATGGTACGTTGCGTAACTCAGTTTGGCTAACTAATCTAGGACCTAATTTTATAGCAAGAGCATTTCAATATGCCCATAATGCAGACCCAAATGCATTGTTGTTTTATAATGATTATGGGCATGAATACAGCACTGCAAAATTATTGGCGATAAAAAAACTTGCTACAGATTTACTGGCAGCCAACGTACCAATTCATGGGATGGGCTTGCAATTGCATGTAAATAAAAATACCAGTAATAACAATATTAGCAACGCCATCGACTCTATGTTGGCTACTGGTTTAAAAGTACATCTTGCTGAGTTTGATGTAGCTGTAAATCCCACAAATGACCAGACCTTAATGTACGATTCGGCAAGTGCCAGCATATTATTTGGTAAGTATAAATTTATTAGCAGATATGCTAAAAAAATTGCAGCAGATAAATTGTATGGTATTACAACATGGAATGTTACTGATGGTGATTCTTGGATACCAAGTACT
>JAAFHG010000483.1 GCA_013297585.1 Chitinophagales bacterium | reverse complement strand
AAAAACGGAATTGGGGGATTCTACCGGTACCTGGTAGTACCAGCAGTACGGTAGAGTATTTATTTTTTGATACAAGTACACGTACGAGGGAGATAACCGAAAAAATAAGGAGTGACGTTGCCTCAGTATCACTACTAGTTTTATTCCTACAGACACTAACCATCCCCAATACAAGTACTTTCTACCTGTAGGTACTGTATGTTCTACGCTGATAGATTCGCTCTCTACTACCAAGGGGCAGTACTCCGGTAGAGTAATTGTCCTACTGGTACGAGTACCTCGTAGTACTTGAACGTGCCTTGCTCGGCGCCACCCGCACACACACCACTGGGGCTTCCGGTATTTGACCTACGAAGCCCCAAACGGGACTGATGAAGGAGATTTGGAATGACTTTATCGATATTAGAGTTTTTATTGAACCGCTTCGGAGTACAATCGAAAAACATCAAGTACATAGAAAGGCCCAGTGAATAAGCTCGAATTGTAGGCATTTGTAGGAGGCTTTTGGTGTCTACAAAATTGTAGACACATGTAGACACTTGTAGACAAATGTAGGAGGCTTACGGTGTCTACAAAATTGTAGACACATGTGTCTACAAAATTGTAGACACATGTAGTGTCTACAAAATTGCTATAGACAAAAAATGTACGATAGTACTGGTAGCTTGTAGACAAATGTGTAGGAGTCATCGCGTACCAGCTGAGAGGGTGTAGACGTAGGAGGATGTACGTGCTACCACGGTACTACCTATGTGTCCCCCTTATGTACCAGATGGTACCAGGTACTACCTCGTACGAGTACGAGTACCAACTTGTACGAAGTTGGTCGGAACAAGAATTCCGGAACTACTACGGTAGTACTTGGTACAGAACTGCTGTAGGGCTACACAAGTACCGCTACCCTTGTACCGGTAATAGTGTACCGACGTATACTCTGTAGACCACGTACTGTACAACCGAGGGGGTCTCCGTTGTACGGTAGCACAAGTACAAGTAGAGAGCGCACGCCGTAAAAATGATGACAGGAAGAAATGACGACTGATGACTGGGAGATACCACATTTAAGACGAAAACCGTTAGACGCTATTAACTCAAGTTATTTTGTATGTGAAAACATTTACCAAAAGTACTCTTAAATGTCACTGAAGGATCCAACGGCAAATTCTTAAAGTTTTAGACCGCGAGGGATTTTCTCAACTTTGATTTCACGGTCGTTCAATGCCTTTGATTGTTCAATAAATAATAAAGCACTTCGAGCACCATCACTTAGAAATTCAGCATTAAATTTCAGCGCTCGTCATACGCTTTGAAAAATAAAGCACGGTGCTTTAAAAAATAAAGCACGGTGCTTTAAAAAATAAAGCACGGTGCTTTAAAAAATAAAGCACGGTGCTTTAAAAAATAAAGCACCGTGCTTTATTTTTTAAAAGCATTATTACTTTTTAAAGCACCGTGCTTTATTTTTTAAAAGCATTATTACAGAACGAGTAATAATATATCCCCCCCGGGTAGTTTTTCTATCGTACAAGAAACCAGTTTGCAGTTACATCGTACGGTGTAAGGATGTACTACCGGTAGTACCAAGCACTGCGCTGTTCCTCGAAGAAACAAGTTCAAGTACGAGTACAAGTACTCATTACCGATCGGCAGTACAGGTACAACTACTACCGGTAGTACGGAATCTCTCTCGTCGCGGCTGGCTTGTTCCGCAAGTTGTACCACATAATTTGCTCAGTAAGAGAACGTGTGTTTTCTTAACTGAACGAGGATTCTGGTAGCTGATATACGGAGTAGACAATGGTCAATGCAGCATTTTCTCGCCATTTACTGTATAGCAGTTTGTTTGCGCAGGCAGGTACCAGCAAGTATACATGAAAATCCTATTTCTCGCTAAAAACTACTCGGTAGTACAGTACTGTGGCACAGAACTCTCCGTGGCGTTTTGTGGCTTTGAAGTAGGCATTATGCACAAGAAGGTATAACCAACTTGATCAACTATTATTTTAGATGTAAAAGTATAAATAAAAAGGTTGATGATAAATAAAAAGGTTGATGATAAATAAAAAAATTGATAATTTAAAAAATAAAAATCGAAATTTTTGATTTAAATTGGATGCATTTATCTTAAGCTAATATTCATAGTAGATCTGGATTTTAACATTAATAATAAGGGCCAGGACTCAAAGAAATTTTTTTTTGAATTTATTCCATCAATAGTTATATCAGAATACTATTATTTAAAAATTTGAATACAAATTAATAAAAGGGCCAGGTCTCATAGAAATTTTTTCAAGTTTAATCCATCAATAGATATATCAGAATACTATTATTTAAAAATTTGAATACAAAGTGAACATTGCTTCTTTTTACTTTACAATAAGAAGAAGTTCAACATGGTTTCTACTACTGTTACTTTGAACTTGTTAATAATAGTTATATTTTATGTTATTACAAAATAGTTTGTTTAATCCAATAATGGACCTAGGAGGTGAAACTGCACAGTATCATGTACGTAGTACGCCTGGTAAAGGTACGGTGCTCGAGTGATCGAGCAGGGAGATAACCGAAAAAATAAAGAGTGACGTATATATAGTATGACTACTAGTTTTATTCCTACAGACACAAACCATGCCCCAGAGCTGTTCGTTTTGCTGATTTCAATTCACGTACAACTCTACAAATCATGGTACACAACATTTCAATCGAGTACAAGTACTTGTAGGAGTACGCGCTACTCGTACTCGTACTGGGAAATACTCTAGAGGTGGTACTCGTCCTGTAATGCTGTAAAAATAAAGCAGAGCCGAGTATGCTTTAAAAATAAAGCACGGTGCTTTAAAAAATAAAGCACGATGCTTTAAAAATAAAAATAAAGCACGGGCGAAATAAAAATAAAGCACGATAGCATTAAAAATAAAGCACGATAGCATTAAAAATAAAGCATTAGAATTCAGCGTTTTAAATTCAGCATAAGCAATAAAGCATTTAAATAAACATTACCGACTGAATCGAAATAAAACAA
>JAAFHG010000657.1 GCA_013297585.1 Chitinophagales bacterium | reverse complement strand
ATTGGCTACGCCAAAGCAGGCTTACGTTTTTACAGTAAAGAAATAGGTGATTATCCTTATAGCATAGCCAATATAGTAAGTGGTGCAGATAATACTGTAAGTGGCGGTATGGAATATCCAACCATTACATTAATAACCACACAAGCAGGTGGGCAAGAATTAAATGCTACCATTGCGCATGAACTTGGTCACAACTGGTTTTACGGTGCATTGGCAAGCAATGAAAGAGACCACGCTTGGATGGATGAAGGCATGAATACCTTTTACGAAAACAAATACATCACCCAACAATATCCACCTAAAAAGAACAGCAATAATTTAGATCTTGAGATTGAAGATGTGTTGCTAGAAGGTTATAAAAATATTCGTAAAGCGCAACCAATAGACCAACCAAGTGATAGTTTTACAAGTGTAAACTATGGCTTGTATGTGTACATAAAAGCAAGCAAATGGATGCAACAACTAGAACAACAACTAGGCGCTGCCGCTTTTAAAAATGCCATGCAACAATATTATCGGCAATGGCAGTTTAAACATCCCTACCCTGCTGATTTTAAGAAAGCTATAGAAGCAAATAGCGCACAAAAAATTGATAGCCTATACCAACAATTGTTTACTGCAAATACTGCCTCACAAGCTTTTGCCAACACTAAAAAAACTATTACCTTTAAAGTATTGCCACCTTTAAAGCCCAACTATCTCTCACAGCAAATTTCCATAGCGCCTACCATTGGTATTAATCAGTACGACAAACTAATGGTAGGTGCGTACATACATAACTACCAAGTGCCATTACAGAAGTTTAACTTCTTAATAATGCCTATGTATGCTACTGGTAGCAAGGCTTTTAATGTATTTGGCAGAGCATCGTACAATGTATTTAAGCAACATAGTTGGCTAGAAGTTTCTTCAAGCATTGCTAAGTATACGATGGACGATTTTCAACCAGAGAATCAACAAGCAAAAATTTTTCAAGGAGTTACAAGAATAGTGCCTTCAGTAAAATACACACTGTACAATAAAGACATTCGCTCAACTGAAAAACTAAGCTTTCAATTACGTACATTTTTATTAAGTGAAGATGCTTTGCGCTTTCAAACAATCAGCACACCTAGCGGCAATATTGATTTTGTGAGTACAAAGGCAGAGCAATCTTACATTAACCAACTAAAAATTAATTGGAGTAATGACAGGGCTTTGTATCCATTTAATGCCAACCTTACCATAGACCAAGGCAGTAATTTTGTAAGAGCAGGATTTACGGGTAATTATTTCTTTAATTATACCAGTAACAAAGGCGGTATTAATGCACGTGTATTTGCAGGCAAATTCTTTTACCTACAAAGCAAAACCTTTATTACAGCTTACCAAACAGACCGCTACCATTTAAACCTAAGCGGCCCTAAAGGCAATGAAGATTATACTTACAGCGATTATTTTATTGGCAGAAACGAATTTGAAGGTTTCGCTAGTCAGCAAATAATGCAACGAGACGGCTTTTTTAAAGTGCGTACAGATTTGTTAAGCAGCAAAGTAGGCAAAACAGATAATTGGCTAATGGCTGTAAATTTTGACGGTAGCATACCAGATAAAATTAACCCGCTACAAATACTACCATTTAAAATCCCACTGAAGTTTTTTGTAGACATAGGTACTTATGCTGAGGCTTGGCAAGACAATGCTAATGGCAATCGCTTTTTATACGATGCAGGCCTACAAGTACCGCTATTAAAGGATGTAGTGAATGTTTACTTCCCTATTTTAAGTAGTAAAGTATTTAGAGATTATAACAAATCGGTGCTAGGTGAAGGTAGCTTTTTAAAGACCGTTTCTTTCAGCATTGATATTCAAAAACTAAGTTTACACAAGTTGAGTAAATACATACCACTGTAATAATGATGGCAGCGCAAGCAATACATTTTGTAACAAGGCAACAAATAAATACCGAGTTATGGGATGCTTGTATTGCTGCTAGCGCAAATGGATTGATTTATGCGACTAGCACTTATTTAGATACGATGTGCAACCATCAGTGGTGCGCTTTGGTAAATGATAATTACTCGACTGTAATGCCATTGCCTAATAGAAAGAAGTATGGTATCAACTACATTTATCAGCCTGCAATGACACAGCAATTGGGCTTTTTTTCTACCCAAACCATTACCACTGAAATTG
>JAAFHG010000656.1 GCA_013297585.1 Chitinophagales bacterium | reverse complement strand
GTACAAAACCACTACCACCCTTGCGATAAATAAATACAAAACTGCGTGGTCTGTTAAATGAATCAATATCTGCAAAGCCTGCATTTTTTAAGCGGTGGTACAAACTATTACCAGCACCATACAAGTTTTCATCTTGTTTTAAATCATTTGCAAAATCGTAGCCAAGTGGTTCAATAATCATAGACCTTACCGCAACATATGCACCAATTGGTACCACATTATCCATAAAATCCATCGCCTTCTTTCTATCAGTTGCATTATTGGTAGCAAATGCAAAATCGTATTCACGACCAGCATTTGTACCACCAGGAATTGCTAAAGAACCATACTGACCTGCCTGACCAGGATTGGTATTTAACATGGCTCTTAAACTCACAGAATCAAAAACATTAAATGTGATGTTAGTTGCCCTATAAGATGCGCCTTTAATGTCGGGATTAAGATTATCATTAATGGCAACGGAATAATTAATTTCTGCATCGCTACCGTAAGGATATACGGCATTACGTACGGTAATTTTAGTAGGATTTGGGGTAAAATTAAACTGCCTTTTTACAGTATCGATGGCTATTTTATTAAGCGTGCTGTGTGTTTGTTGATATACGTGAGACTGATTGAAACCTAAAGAAGATGCATTTGCCAAATAAATAAAACTGCTTTTACTATACACATAACTGCCACTTGTAGGCACTTGTGCAACACGCCAATAATATACAGTGCTGTCTTTAAAACTTACGCCTGCGTCAAACTCTAATACACCACCAACTGATGCTAAGTTTTTAGTGACTTTAAAACTAGAATTGAACAATTCAGTAGTATCAATATCCATTACATAATTACGCTGTGTACTTAGTGGATTCGCTGTAGAAGCTATCAACTTGATATTTGTCTTATTAACAATTGCATGATTTAAAGGGTAAACGGTAGTTATTGCATCATCAAAAATTACAAACGATTTAGTAATGCTATTATTCACTTCACTCTGTTCATCGTATTTATTATCGCTGTCAATACTCACAATAATGACATTGCTACCTTTATCTCTAGTGGCAATAATTGGTACATTCAAGCTAATCGAATCTATATATCGCACACTTTTAATACGCTGGCTGTAAATAGTTTGCAAGCTACCATCAGGGTATTGACGCCTTACCAAAACCGTTACAGAATCACCTGTGGCTTTACCCACATTGTACAAGTATGCCTTTATGCTAAATTGATTATCATTTACCGATAACACCGCAGGGCTAATACTTACCTGTGCATCTTCAACTACAAAATCTGGTTTTGAAGCTGCATAAATGGCAATGCTTGGGTCACCATTTAAAACCGTTTGTTCAGCATGTATTCTTGAAAAATAATCTAAGAAATTAGATGAACTATTTTTTAACGCTGTAATACCATCAAGCATATTTCTGGTAATAGGCTTGCCGTAACCTGCATTTGCCAATGACCTATAAAATCCATTTGAATAAGTGTCTAAATAAGTGGTTAATCCAAAGTGTGTACTACCAATAAAACCAATAGCACCTCTATTTTGCGCCGATACAAATTTCTCTGCCAATGAAGTAATTAAGAAAGTTCTTGTGGTATCAAAATCGAAGAAATTACCTGCGCTACAACCATTTACCAAAAACATGGGATACTTACCTGCATTGCTATAATCTTGTGGATCGTTAAGGTTATAGCTTAAAGCAGATGCAGCTGAGTGACCAAAATAAGACAACATACTGATACCATTGGAAAACAAATTACTCATTTGTGTACTTGTGGTAGAAATAGCGGCTGTACTTGTTTTATTAAAATTTGTAACCGATGCGCCTACTGAAGTATCTCTTACAATGTTCTCATAATTTTTCAAGTAAAAAGTTAGCAACGCATCTAAACCAGCATCTTCTGCACCTACTACATGCACCATTTGTTTCATCCATGCTTTGTTGCTTATGGTTTGATTGGTAGAAGTTGCTTGCAATTCGTAGTCTTTTACTTTTTGCAGATAGTCGGTTAACTCTTGCGTACCTGCAACAGATAATCTACCTACATTAATAGATGGTACAGGACTTAAATCTGCCGAAACCAATAAATTATCGCTTGCTGGCCAGCCCCAAGTTGGCACTAGGTTTAGCCTATCGGCAAATGGTGATGACTCGTGGCTTCTATAGGCATCGTAAGACACACCTT
>JAAFHG010000446.1 GCA_013297585.1 Chitinophagales bacterium | reverse complement strand
GTGTAGCCGTAGTAACAAAACCACAACCAGGTAGCATCATGAAACTAGATAGTAGCAAGCGCTACATTTATCTTACATGGGACGATTCGCCTCAGCCGCCAGGTACTACCGTAAGTAAAGCCGTATTTAGAAAAGAAGGCGTAAAAGCAACTTTTTTTGCCGTAGGCATGAACCAAGTTGGCCCATTAAAAAAGCGTATCATCGATTCGTTGCGCAACGATTATCCACTGTTTTTAATGGCAAATCATAGCTTTTCTCATGCCAACATTAATGGTAAAGACAATTACGGTTTGTTTTACAAACAAGCAGATAATGCCGTACAAGACTTTTTAAAAAATGAAAAAGAACTGAATGTGGGTGTAAAAATTATTCGCTTACCAGGTAATAATGCGTGGGTTGCAAATGGCAATATTCAAGGGCCAAAATCTACACTTGCTGTATGCCAAAAACTAGATACATTGGGCTATAAAGTAATTGGATGGGATATTGAGTGGAATCAATATAAAGGCGCACCTAAAGAAAGCGTTGCCGAGATGCTACAAAAAGTAAACGAGAAATTTGAAAATGGTTATACGTACGAGCAAAATGCTTTGGTAATTTTATCGCACGACCGCTTGTTTGGTAAGCCACAATATGCCGACTCATTGAGTAAGTTTATTACCGAATTGAAAAAAGATTCTAGAAATGTTTTTGAAACCATAGATCACTACCCTAGTGTAATGCATAAAAAGTAATACATTCAATACTATATAACACTGTAACAGCCACTGCATATACACAGTGGCTGTTTTGTTTGAAAGAAGTTTTATGCAGTTTTAAACTTTTGTTAATAGATTTAATCTATTAAACCGATTATTTGCCAACTAAAATATACCCCTTATGGATAGAAGATCATTTTTATCCCCCGAAAAAAAGAAAACTACCCAAACAAACCACAAAGCATTGGCAGTACCGCCATTAACTGGTCTAAATATTTATACTGGCACTTTTGGTGAAGATGAAATTATTCACCTATTAAAGCGTACCATGTTTGGCGCAGCAAAAGCAGATGTAGATTATTTTAAAACAAAAACTTTGTCTCAAACGGTTGATGAATTGCTTAACCCAACAGCACCATTACCTGCTCCACCAGTTAAAGAATATTCGCATACCAGTGCATTAACTCAACCCGATACGCATATTGCTGCAGGCACCACATGGGTAGATGATTATAATACTGACGGGGGCATTAATAGCTTACGTAGAGCAAGTTTTAAAAAATGGTGGATGGGTGTAATGATTAACCAAGACAGAAGTGTAAGAGAAAAAATGACGCTGTTTTTACACAACCATTTTGCTACCGAAACCGCAGATATTAGTAATGGCAACTATTGTTACAAGCACCACAACTTATTACGCAGCAATGCTTTAGGTAACTTTAAAACATTAACCCAAACAATAACTACAGATCCTGGCATGCTGGTGTACTTAAACGGGCAAGTAAATACGGCTACCGCACCAGATGAAAATTATGGCAGAGAATTGTTAGAGCTGTTTTGCTGTGGCAAAGGCCTTAATTCGTTGTATACCGAAGCAGATGTAAAAGCGGCTGCTAAAGTATTAACTGGCTGGCGCAACAATGCCAGCTTAATGGCATCGTATTTTACAGCATCGAGGCATGATAGTTCCAATAAACAATTCTCAGCATTTTTTAATAACACGCTTATTAAAGGCAAATCCGATGCAACTGCTGGTAACGTAGAAATAAACGAGTTGATAGGTATGATATTTAATGCAGATGAAGTAGCAAAATACATTTGCAGGCGGCTTTATACTTGGTTTGTATATTACGATATTGATACCACAGTAGAAGCAAATATTATCACACCATTGGCCACCATTTTTAGAAATAATAATTACGAAATAAAACCTGTGCTTAGTGCTTTGCTAAAAAGCGAACATTTTTTTGATAACCTCACACTTGGCAGCCAAATAAAAAGCCCAGTGGATTTGGTGGTTAGTATGTGTCGTGAATTTAAAATAGTATTTCAACCAAGTACAGATTATACAAGCAATTATGGCTTGTATAACTATTTAGTAAGTTGGTGTACCAATATGCAACAAAACATTGGCGATCCGCCAGATGTAAGCGGCTGGAAAGCTTACTACCAAGCACCGCAATTTTACGAGATTTGGATTAATGCGGATACACTACCCAAACGGGTACAATTTACCGATACAATGACTGTAAGCGGCTACACATTTAACGGCAAAAAGATAATAGTAGACGGTATTGAGTTTGCAAAGCTATTGCCCAATCCAGCTAACCCTAATGCATTAATAGATGATAGTTTAAAATACTTATATCGCATCAATTTATCGGGAACACTAAAAGCACAAATTAAAAAAGATATTTTACTGAGCGGACAATCTACCGATAGTTACTGGACCGACGCTTGGAATACCTTTATTAATACACCAACCAATACTGCAAATACCACTACAGTAAAAAATAAATTACGGGATTTGTACAAATATTTAATGAATTTACCTGAATACCAATTGGCCTAGACGTTTATAATTGCTTACTATGAAAAGAAGTGAATTTTTAAAAAAAGCCTTGCTCTCAAGCACTATCGTTCCATCGTTTATTAATGGCTTTTCTATAAAAGCTTTAGGTGCTAGCTCGCCTTTAATGCAAGCTTTAAAACTACCAACTACCGAAACAGACCATGTATTAGTAATAGTACAATTGCAGGGTGGTAACGATGGGTTAAACATGGTTATTCCACTGGAGTATTTTAGCAATTATGTAAACGCAAGACCAAACATATACATACCAGAAGCAAAAGCATTAAAACTTAATAACAATAATAAAATAGGCTTAAACCCATCAATGACGGGGCTACAAAGTTTATACAACGATGGCAAGTTAAAAATCATCAATTCAGTAGGCTATCCTCTACCAAGTTTTTCGCACTTTAGGGCTACAGATATTTGGATGAGCGCAAGCGACAGTACTAGTGTTTTAAATACAGGTTGGGCTGGTAGATATTTAAACTACGAGTATCCAAATTTCCCAAATGGATACCCCAATAGTACCATGACGGATCCTTTGGCCATACAAATTGGGTCGGTAACATCTTTAACATTACAAGGCCCATCTGTAAGTATGGGCATGAGTATAAGTAACCCCACTAGCTTTTATAGTTTGCTTAATAGTACGCAAGACCCGGCACCTGCTACACCCGCAGGTAAAGAACTCACGTTTATAAG
>JAAFHG010000199.1 GCA_013297585.1 Chitinophagales bacterium | reverse complement strand
TCTTCTTCACAGGTAGCCATCCAGACTATCACAAAGCCACCGACGATTGGGATAAAATTAATTACGATGGTGAGCGTCAAATAGTGCAATACATCTATCGCTTAATACAAACCACCGATGCAAAAGGCAAGCTAGCATTTACCAAAACCACCGAGCCGCAAATGGGTCGTGCAAGCTTTAGCGTAAGCCTTGGTGTAATACCAGATTATGGCTATAGTGGCACAGGTGTGCGCATAGATGGTGTAAGCCCAGGCAAGTTAGCAGAGCGCATTGGCCTGCAAGCAGGCGATGTGTTGTTGCAACTAGGCGACTATAAATTTGTAGATGTAAATAGCTATATGCAAACGCTTAGCAAGTTTAAAAAAGGCAATGCCACCAAGCTTACCATTAAGCGTAAAGACGAAGAAAAAACCTTCGACATTGTGTTTTAAATAATTGATGTAACAGGCGTTCAGTAATTCTACTCAACGCCTGTTGTGTCTTCCGATAGCTATCGGAACACTGCATCGGTTATAACTTTATTGGGCTTTTAGCGAAGCGAAGTCAAATCATTTGCGAATATGCTATTTATGTCAATGATTTATCACTATCACTTTGCCATCTGTATCTAAATAAACAATTTCTTCAAATTCAATCTGCACGAGGTTTGCGTCCCTAAGTTTTGTTCTATAAAATTGAAGTCCGCTAAATGAAACTTCATAATCGTCAGGAAATAATTCTAGATGTTTACGTAAAGTTCCGAGTGTAATTGTAGGAATTTCCTTTTGGTGTTTTGTCATTTTTATATTTTGTTGGCGATAAAAAAAGTGTACTCTAGAATTTTATCAAAATCATTCTGTAGGCTTCCCATTTTTAGTACGGTCTAAATGAAGCATATTGTGGAAAAATATGTTAATAAAAAGTCATGACAGCTATTGCTTTTGGCTTAAACGAATATCGATTTTGTACTATTTAAAAATTAAAAAAAAGCAAGTTATTATGGCTAAGCAAGCATTACGTATTGAAATTCTTGCCAACCCAGAAGACGAACTAAAACAGGTAAAAAAATTATGGTAAGCATACAACAGTTGAAAATTCTGCAATAAGTATGTAACCTTGGAAAAGTACTTTATCTCAAAAAAGAAAACAACACACATTAAAAGAAGAAACAGAGACTTTGGATTATATTTTAAAAAATTAAATAAAAATATAGTTTGATTTTTAAAAAAAATAATATGTGCTGCGGTTTTATTAAAACCTGTGTACTACATATAAATACTGCTCAAGAAACAGCATACATTTAATTACTACAAAAAACTTTTAAGCCGCTATTAGCTAGCGTTTTTGCATTTTTTTAAATTATAATATATTAATATTATAATTTAAGCATAAGAACTCATTTTATATTCAATTTTATCGTACTGTTTTTGCCATTATCAAAACATAGTAATCACTGTTTATTGCGCCTAGTGAGGTTCATAGTTTTTGATGAAATAAAAAAAATGAAAAATGACCTGAATATACCTCTAGTATGAACCTGTTTGCCACTAAACAATTTACTACGTTAACTAAGTTCGCACAGCTTAGCTGCTAAATACATTTGAGAAAGATGTGAGTGAATTAAAATTATTGACAGTACATTAAATGTACTGTTACTTTTTATAATTTATAGACAAATCGATTGCGCTATTTTTCTCATATATTTAAAAGAAAATCGTCAATTGCATCAAATACGTATGAAAAAAATTACTCTTTATTTTCTGTTTTTTTTAGTTTTTAATACAAGCTATGCCCAGCTTACAGTATATTCTGGATATAATTTGCAAGGGGTTTCGGCCAATTGTATTGTTGATACTATTTATACAAGTGGCAATATTCCTAATGGGCTTAATAATATTATCAAATCCGTTTCTTTGAATAAAGGGTTTATGGCCACATTTGCCGAAAATGAAGATGGCACGGGTGAGAGATTTACTTATATGGCCAATAAAAGCACCATTAATGTGAATCTAGCGATGGTTTTGCAAAATAAAATTTCTTTTATAAGAGTAATAAAATTGCCAACTCTTGTTATAAAAAAGAAGGGATCTGCAAATCAGGATAATAGCTATCATGCTGACTTAAATGCAACATGGTTTTACGATTGGGGGCCTTATGACAATGCTACATCTACAATAGAATTTGTGCCAATGACTTGGAGTAGGCAGCACACCGCTAACGCAATTTTAGATGCAGTTATTGCAAAAGATACGCTAACACATTTACTCGCTTTTAACGAGCCCGACAATGAAAGTCAAGGTAACTTATTTGTATCAGATGCAATTCCATTGTATAAAAACTTATTGCGTGCTGGGCAAAGAATGGGCTCGCCGGCATGTACCGAATCGCAATATAGAGTTTGGTTAGATAGTTTTACCACGGTGGCAAATAGAGATAGCCTTAGGATAGATTATGTGTGCGATCATTGGTACGATTGGGGTAATTGGTTAAGTACAGGAAATGCTAATCCAAATGCGACAGATGTGTTTAATAGGTTTAAAACGTACATAAATAATCTGTACGATTATTATAAAAAACCAATATGGATTACTGAGTTTAATGCCAATGTAAACCGCTCGCCTGCCGTTCACGAAGCATTTATGGCTTTGGCTTTACCTTGGTTAGATGCTAACCCGAATGTGGAACGGTATGCGTATTTTTTTGGAAATGATTATCCTGTGTATAGTTCTCCAGGTGTGTTATCTACCGGTGGTAGTATTTATGCCAATCATGCTTCTGTAAATGCTTATTCAGAAAACATTATAGATACAAGGGCGGCTTTTCCATATACATTAGCTGCATGGGATCCCTCAACTTTTACGCAAGGCGGTAGAGGCGTAGCAACATTTGCACCTACAACGTTAGATGCTAATATGCTATCACCCTTACCTTTAACTAGAGGCTCGGGATTATCGGTGCCTGCTACAGATGCATCTAACGGTTATTGGGGGGCAATAGGATGGTCAACTACTACCGCTGCTGCAGGTATTAGTGCCAATGACTTTTTAACAGTCAGTTTAAAATCTAAAAATAGCAAATCGGTAAATTATTATGCTATAGACAAGTTCAACATTCGTATCAATAATATTGGCCCCATACAATACCAAATTGATTATAAAATAGATAATGGTGTATATAGGCCATGTGCAACTTTAACTGGTCCACCAAGAACTACTGGTAATTATTTACTTGGTCCAATAGATTTATCTAATATTTCTGGACTTCAAAATGTTTCATCTGCCGATACTGTTACATTTAGAATTACCCCATTTGATGCCTCTAGCAATACTGGTACATTTTTAATAGGTAGTGGCACTGGTGATACCAATCCTGATTTTGTAATTACAGGCGGCTACAGCGAGGAAAATACAATTACGCCAACGGCAACTAATGCCGATTTATCGGAATTAACACTAAGTTCAGGTACATTATTGCCAACATTTGCAGCAGCAACAACCTCTTACACAGCTACAGTAGCAAGTGGTACAAGTTCAATTACTGTAACGCCTACCAAAGCAAATGTTAATGCAACAATAGAAGTACGAGTAAATAGTGGTAGCTATATAAGTGTAACAAGCGGTAGCGCTTCTAGTGGTTTAAACTTAAATGTTGGTAATAATACTATAGAAGTTAAGGTTACGGCACAAGATGGTACAACCATTAAAACCTACACAGTTACTGTAATTAAACCATCTACCAATGCAGACTTATCGGTATTGGTACTAAGTGCTGGTACACTTACACCTGCATTTGCGGCCGCTACAACAGCATACACGGCAACAGTAGGTTCGGGCACAAGTTCAATTACCGTAACACCTACACGTGCCAATGATAAAGCGAAAATAGAGGTAAGAATAAATAGTAGTACTTATATGGAAGTAAGTAGTGGTAGCGCTTCTAGTGCATTAAGTTTAAACGTAGGTAGTAATACAGTAAATATTCGTGTAACAGCACAAGATGGTACTACAACTAAAAATTACGCTGTAACGATTATAAGGCCATCAAATAATGCAGATTTGTCTTTATTAACAATAAGCTCAGGTTCATTAACACCAAGTTTTGCTGCTGCTACTACATCTTATACTGATACTGTTGCAAATAATGTAGCTTCTATTACTGTAACGCCTACAAAAGCAGAAGCAAATGCAACGATACAAGTACGTGTAAATAGTGGTAGCTACACTACTATAAATAGCGGTAACGCCTCTAGTGCATTAACTTTATCAAACATTAGCCCTACTACTAATACTGTTAATGTGCGTGTAACAGCGCAAAATGGCACCACATTAAAAACCTATACCATTACCGTAACAAGATTGTCTGCTAACACAAACCTAACAGCGCTAGTGCTAAGTACAGGTACTGTATCACCCACTTTTTCTCAAACAACAACTTCCTATACAGCAAGTGTTGCAAATAGTACAAGTTCTATTACAATTACCCCAACAAGTGCTAGTACGGTTGCAACCATACAAGCAAGAATAAATGGTGGTAGTTATGTTACTGTAAATAGAGCCGAAGCCTCAACTGCTCTTAATTTAAATATTGGGGCTAATATTATAGATGTATTAGTAACGGCGCAAGATGGTACCGTTAAAACGTATACTATTACTGTTACAAGAGCAGTAAACACTTGGCTTGGTGGTACAAGTTCCGATTTCTCAAATCCACTTAATTGGAGCGGTAACGCTGTACCAACTATTATTGAAGACTTTGTGGTTGCAAGTAGTGCCAACAGCCCACAAATTAGTGGTACACAAGCTGTTAGAAATTTTACTATCAATAGTGGTGCGAGTCTTACAGTAACTGGTACATTAAAAATTGCAGGCAGCATTAGCAATAGTGGTACGTTAAATGCTACTAATGCTACTATAGAATTAAACGGTACATCAGCGCAAATTATACCTGCTAGCACATTTGCCAGTAATATGGTTAATAACCTAACTATTAATAACAGCGCAGGTGTAAGCCTGAGTGGTACACTAACTGTAACAGGTGTATTAATACCAACTTCTGGTATATTAAATACAGGTGGTAATCTAGTACTAGCTAGTACAGTAAGTGGTACGGCTAGTATTGCAGCGGGTACAGGTACCTATATTTTAGGTAATGTAATAGCGCAACGATATACAAGGGCACAACGTGGTTATAGAATATTAGGGCATCCATTTAGTACTACGCAAAACTTGGGTATGTTAACCGATAATTTTAGAATTACTGGTTTAACCACCAATGCAGGTAGTGGTACTTATGCAACAAGCGCTGGTAACGTATCAGCATTTTTGTACGACCCTACACAAGCAGCAGGAAGTACCAGCGTGCTTACACGTTTGTACGATGCCACTGCTAATATTTGGGGCGTTGGTAAAGGCTTGTACGTATTTGTACGTGGTGCCGGTAACGAAGGTGCAGGCGGTACAGGTGCAGCTAACTACAGTGGTGGTCATACCGCTGTAACCATAGATGGTACAGGAACTATTAATCAAGGCGATGTAACAGTAAACTTAGGTTATGCAGTAGGCATGGATAATTATAACTTAATAGGTAATCCTTATCCATGCCCTATTAACTTAAAAACAGTCACCAATATTGGTAACTATGGTACAGTGTATGTGTACAACCCAATTAAAAACGCCGCAGGTGCAGACCAGTACACATTGTCTGGTGGTTTTGACCAATATACTAATAATGGTACTAACAATATTATAGTACCAGCATTTGGCGCCTTTTTTATAAAGGCAATAGGAAATGGCGCAAGTCTTACGTTTAAAGAAAGTGACAAAGCAGTAGGTGGCACACCAAGCTTTACTGTGTTTGGTACTAGCAGCGAACCTAAACTACGTTTAGCAATAGCCAATGCAAAAGGAAGAATAGACGACGTAAGTTTTGGTATCAGCAATGGCTCAAGCGATGCAAGTACCGATAAGTACGACGCAGCTAAACTAGGTAATAGCTTATTTAACTTTTATAGTATTGCAAGCGATAAAAAATCATTGGCAATAGACTATAGAGCTAATTTGAGTAGTACAATACCATTAGGTATACAAACCAGCTTAAATAATACCTATATCATCAGCCTAAGTGAGTTAACCGACCTGCCAAATGCACAATTAGTATTAAAAGACAAGTTATTAAACAAAGAAAGCATCTTAAGCCAAGTAGGCGATAGCTATAGCTTCATCATTACAGCCGATACCGCAAGTAAAGGTGAAAACAGGTTTGAGATAGGCTTATTAGGTACAACTATATTGCCAGTACAAATAGCAGACATTACTGCACAGTTACAAGCTACCAAAACAGTAGCTGTAAACTGGACAAGCACGACAGAGGTAAACTTGGCAAGCTATAAAGTACAACGGAGCAAAGATGGTAGCAACTTCTCTACAGTAGGTGCTGTAGCCGCAAAAGGTGCAAGTACATACAACTACTTCGATGATTTAACCACAGCAGGGATATTGCCAGCTACTATTTACTACCGCTTAGAGGCCGTAGACAAAGATGGCAGCAAAACGTATAGTAAAGTAGTAGCAGTAGTACTAGGTAGTAACGTAGCCAAAGCAGCCATCACTATTTACCCCAATCCAGTACAGTCTACATTATTTGCGCAAGTAACAGTACCCAAAGCAAGTACGGCACAAGTAAGGGTAATAGATGCACAAGGCAAAATAGTGGCAACACAGAAAACCCAATTAGCGGTAGGTACTACATCTATAGCTATACCAGCAGCCCAGCTAGCAGCAGGTAGCTACATACTAGAAATAGAAACAACAGATGGTAAACAAACACAACGTTTTGTGAAGGAATA
>JAAFHG010000165.1 GCA_013297585.1 Chitinophagales bacterium | reverse complement strand
TTTCTAACACTTCTAAAACCGTGGTGCCTGTATTGGTTACAGATGCTTCTACATTTACAATGGTTTTACCTTGGGCTCTTTGTAAAAATGGCTTTTTGGTTACTACAGTTACATCTTGTAGTGTGCTTACACTTGCTTGCAACTGAATAGTTACCAATGTTTCAGCAGGAATTTGTACAGTTGTAATATTTGTTACAAAGCCTGTAAAACTTACTTGTACTAAAAACTTGCTTGCAGGCAAAGCTGCAAAACTAGCGATCCCTTTTGCGTTGCTAATAGCTGTTGTAACTACAGTACTATCGCTTGGTTTAAGCAATTTTACAACTGCATTGTCTACAGGCTGTTGCTTATATTGTACAGCAATAGAAAGTGTGTATTGCCCTTGGCAAAAAACCGAATGAGTTAATATTAGTAGGCATCCTAACAAAAACGACTTGAGCATGCAGTAGTGGTTTGTGCTAAAATAACCATCTACTAATACTTTACAAGGATATTAGGTTTAATGGCTAAATATTGATGTAATTGGGTTGTAAATGTAGCTTATAACGCCAATGCTCTTTTACCTCGTATTTTACGGTTTATTTCTTTGGCACCATTTACTGTGTCCTGCGGTAAATTGATAATGGAAAAAGCTTTGAGTATTTGTGTGGAGTAAGATTGTAAGGGTTCAAATGCTATCATGCGTACATCTACCAAGTCATCAAAAACTTTGGTGGCTTTGCTAGCTGCTTTTACAATAGCATCGCAAGCCAATTGCTGTGCTGTAAGGTTGGCAATTTTTAAGGCTTCTTTTACAAATTGTACTTTGTACTAAAGCCAATACAGCATTGAGTAAGCAATAAAAAATTGTTGACGTTTTTGGTGTGATCTGTTTCTAGTGAGGAGGACATAAAATAATGGTTTTTATTTTGACATTTTTGTTTGAGCTATAAAAAGTAGTAAAAAAGGCATATAAAAACAAAACGGGCAATTGCCCATTTTGTTTTTATGAGGAAAGAAATGTTAAAGAATCATTAGTCTTCGCCGTTGTTGTGTCTTTGACCAACAAAAATTTCTTTTATTTTACGTATGATTTATCCATTACACTATCCTGATTTTTTTACTGCCACTATTTTGCAATGGCAAAAACTTTTACAGCCAGATAAGTAAAAACTATTATCACCAATAGTTTTAAGTACTTGGTAGAAGAAAAACGCGTTCAGGTGTTTGGCTTTGTGATTATGTACAATCATATACTTGTGATATGGCGAGCTACTAATGACCAAAATAGGGTAAAAGTACAACATGCGTTCATGACATATACTGCACAAACTATTATAAAAGACCTTAAACTGCACCATACTAAGGTACTGCCACACTTTAAGGTTGATGCAAAAGATAGAACCTATCAGATTTGGGAAAGAAATCCATTAAGTGTAGAAATTCGAAGCTATGATGTATTGTTTCAGAAATTACAATATATCCATCAGAAACCTGTTAGAGCGGGCATTTGTAATGTACCAGAAGATTATCGTTTTTCTTCGGCTAGCTTTTATGTAAATGATACAAGCGAGTGGGATTTTTTAGAGAAATGGGGCTAGTTGTGTTGTTATAATAACAGACTATTGCCAGTTTGCTGTTGGCCGAAGGCACAACAACGGCGAGTGAGATGCAAAAAAAGGGCTAAACAGCGAAGCGAAGATTTGTTGGCGTTGCTTTCGCCAACAAAGGCTTAAATACTTTGATAGTTATAGTAGAGTGTTACAAAATTGATGGGCTGCCCTACTATGCCATAGTTGCTAAATAGTGTATTCAATGTATCTAAATACAATAAACCGGCGGTACTATTAATTTGCTGGCTATAAAGGCTGGCGTACAACATGCGCCAATCTGTTAGAGAGGTATAGTTACTATCGTGCAAAGCAACACCTGTATAATTATCTAGTTCTTGAAAATCGATGCCATAATCTCTTAATAGTCCTGTGGATATTGGCGTTTTATCTATATGTTGAAATAAGAAGTTGTTTTTACCATAAAATTGGGTGGTGTCGTAAGATTGCGCAAAAGCAGTTGTTATGCATAGCAGTAAGCTAATGCACAAGGTGGTTAAACGTTTCATAGTTTTTATTTTATTGGTTTTTAATAGTGGTATTTAATATCAAAGCGTCCATCTGTAACCCTAATACTATCACAGCCTGGTACTAAAAGTGTACAATTAAATGTGCCAGATATAATTTTATTTGTAGCGTCTATTTTAGAGTATACAATTGTTCCTTTAGCTTTAAATATTTCCACAACTCTCGATGATACACCAATACAAGTTGAATCAGTGGCGTAATAAAAACTTGTTTGAGCTGGATTTTCAAAAGAGTAACTTTGATTAATTGCTCTTGATTTAACTATTGAGCCTAATGTGAATGATTGAAAGTAATTACCAGTAATCCGACTAAATACATTTAAGGTGTCGTCATTAGGTGACATCCAAGCACCTATACTGTAAATACTATTTTTGGCTGTTTGATTTATCCCGTTGATTCTACAAGCGAATACATTAGCCCCTGTTTGTGTAGCATTTGGTAAGCCATAAGGGTTATCTGCTGCTGGGGTAGCAGGGGCTTTGGTGCATTGGCTATTGGTAAATAGCATAATAACTAAAATAGTGTAGAGCAGTTGTTTCATAGTGGTGTTATTTAAAATGTAAAATTCAGAAAAGAAATTGAAATAAGAGTGGGTAGTATTAAATAATTATAAAGGTATTGTACAACTGGTTATTGGCTTGCGCATTAGGGTCAATACTTTGGTAATTATAGTATAGTGTTACAAAATTGATGGGCTGCCCTACTATGCCATAGTTGCTAAATAGTTTGTTAAGCGTATCTAGATACAATAGACCTGCAGTGCTATTAATTTGCTGGCTATAAATGCTGCCATACAACATGCGCCAATCTGTTAGCGATGTAAAATTACTATCGTGTAATGCCACACCTGTGTAATTATCAAGTTCTTGAAAGTCTATACCGTAGTCTCTTAACAGTCCTGTAGTGATAGGCGTTTTATCAATGTGCTGAAATAAAAAATTGTTTTTACCATAGAATTGTGTGGTATCGTATGACTGTGCAAAAGAAGAAATAATGCTTAGTAGAATACTAATGCAAAGCGTATTTAATTGTTTCATAGTTTTTTATTTTATTGGTTTAATTGTATTTTATGTCGAAACGGCCATCGGTAATTTTTAAAGTATCACAATTAGGAATAGGAATGTTACATGTAAAAGTGCCTGAAACTATTTTGTTTGCTTTATCTAATTTACTAAGCTTTAAATTTCCATTAATCGAGTATGCATTGAGAATGTTACTTCCTAAATTGCCAAGGCAACTTTTGTTTGTAGCAAATAAAATAGTGTTAACGCCAGAATTATTTAGTTGATATTGCAATCCTTCTTGAAGATTGCCTCGTATATTAATAATTATATTTTCAAAATAGTTTGAATCACCTGTGCTGCCAGTAACTGCTAAAGTATCTGCTACTACCCCCCCCTAAAGCATAAATACCTTGATTAGATACCCAATTTTTTCCATTAATCCTGCAAGCAAGAATATTAGCTCCAGTTTGTGAAGCATTGGGTAAACCATAGGTATTATCGGCTTCGGGGGTGGTGTCTTTTTTGCAACTTGTGCAGCCAAAGCATAAAATGCTGGTGATGGTTAAAAAAATAATCAATGTTTGTTTCATAAAATAGTATTTGATGGTGAGGTAAGATTGGTGTGGTACAAAACTGTATAATTATCTAGTTCTTGAAAGTCTATACCATAATCACGTAAAAGCCCCGTAGTAATAGGTGATTTATCAATATGCTGGAAGAGATAATTGTTTTTGCCGTAAAACTGGGTGGTGTCGTAAGATTGGGCAAAAGAAGAAATGATGCATAGCATTAAGCTAACGCACAAAGTAGTTAATTGTTTCATAGTTTTTTATTTTATTGGTTTAATTGTATTTTATGTCGAAACGACCATTGGTAATTCTGATTGTGTCGCATCCACTTGAAGGAATATTGCAATTAAAAGTTCCCGAGATGACTTTATTATTTAAATCAACTTTTGATAGTAAAATTGTTCCTTGAACTGCAAAAGTTTTTATGATATTACTTCCCAAAAAACCTTTACAATTTTTATTTGTTGACATCTGTATAAATGTACTAGACTGATTTATTTGGTATGATGAGCCAACAGTTAAATTTCCGACGATTACAAGTCCTATATTTTCAAAATAATTAGTATCACCAGATTCGCCAGATATTGCTAAAGTATCTTTAATAATACTAGCCCCTAATGTGTAGATACTGTTTTTAACAATTTGGGATTTGCCGTCAATTAAATAAGCGAAAATATTAGCCCCTGTTTGTGTAGCATTTGGTAAGCCATAAGGGTTATCAGCTTCTGGGGTAGTGTCTTTTTTGCAACTAGTGCAGCTTAACATGAAAATGCTGGTAGCGATAAAAAAATTAGTGAGCGTTTGTTTCATGGCATACTAATTTGATGTTAATAATTAAATTTTATAATAGCAATTAATGTGTTGCTTAGAAAGAGTGGAGGTTGAAAGTTGCTATTGCGTGTAAATAGCTGGAAGTATAGAAAAATAATACAAAGTATATTTCAAATACCAATATTATTTTTTATATTTTTTGCCGCTGCTATTGGCGTTGCTTTCACCAAGAGTTTTTTGTAGTTTGGGCAACACAGAACAACAGCTTTGTAACTAAACCTTGGTGTGCATTACGTTTTTAGGTGCTTTGTATGAGACATACTACGCTACAATAAAAGCCCCATAAACAACATTGCGCCGCTACCGATAGCTATCGGTAGTGCGACGCAACGATGTTATATAGAATCCCGATAGCTATCGGGACTAAAGCTGGTTACATAAACCTAATACTACGCTGAGTTTCTACCGGCATTAATAATACCGAAACTGCAACGCATGGCTAGTTTCTCATAAGTGGCTTTAATAGGTGCGTTGGTTATTAATCCCTCTTCTAGCTGGCGCACTTTGGTAATGGCATATTGTTGTATGGTTACCAATGGCAACACAATGCGTTCACGCATTTGTACAGACAATTGGTCTACAGGAAAATCTTCCATTAAAGTGGTGTTGCCAGATAGTTTTAGTAGGTATTTTTTAGTGAGTTCGTACTCATCATGCACCATGTTCCAAATTTCGCCGTACTGTTTGTGGTCTTTTAAAAATGCAGTTAACGGGAAAAAGCTTTTTTGCATAGCCATTTCAGAGTTGTCTAGCAAGGTTTTAAAAAACAACGATTTGCGATATAATGATGCCACTTCTTCCCACTTACCTTCTGCTTCTATTTGCTGCATAGCTGTACCTAGCCCGTAGTAGCCTGTTACGTTTTGTTTTAATTGGCTCCAAGCGCCTACAAATGGTATGGCTCTAAGGTCTTTTAAACTTAGCTTAGCACCGCCACCACGCTTAGCAGGACGGCTACCAATATTGGTTTGTGCATAAAAACGCAAAGCACTTGCATGGCTTAAATAATCGGCAAAATATGGATGTTCTTTTAGCTTGATATAGCTCTGAAAACTTTTCTCCGCAAGTGATTTTACCAAAGCCTCTGACTTTTCAGAAATGGTAATTTCTTTAGCCGCAGTAATATTGTTAGATAAGCCTGCATGTAGCAATTGTTCCATATTATATTGCGCAGTATCTACCGTACCAAAATTGCTACTTACGGTTTGCCCTTGAATGGTTAATTGAATTTCTTTATTGGCAATATTTTTACCCATTGAGGCATAAAACTGGTGCGTTTTGCCACCACCACGAGCTGGCGGGCCGCCACGGCCATCAAAAAACACCACATCTATATTGTATTGCTTAGAAATGGCTGAGAGTTCTTCTTTGGCTTTGTAAATACTCCAATTTGCCATTAAATAACCGCCATCTTTTGTACCATCGCTAAAGCCTACCATAATGGTTTGCTTTTTACTACGACGTTGTAAATGTTGGCTGTACAAAGGATGTTCGTACAAGGTTTTCATGATTTCTGCGGCAGCTTGCAAGTCATCTACTGTTTCAAACAATGGCACAATATCAACACTTAATGCTTCAGCTTGCCAGCCACCCATTAAAAACAGCCCATACACTTCTATTACGTTTAATGCACTATTACATTGGCTAATGATGTAGCGGTTGCAACCTTGCTCGCCATTGGCTTTTTGAATGTCTTTAATAGTACCAATTACTTTAAGCGTGTCTTTATGTACACTGTCAGTTAATACGCTGCTATCAGGTTGTTCGGTAATAGCAAATAGCGCATCTATCTTTTCAACTTCACTTAGTGTGGCGTAATTGCTAGGCAATACATTGGTTTTCTTAGCCAAAATATCTATAACTTCTACATGTATTTTACTATCCTGACGAATATCAAGCGATGCAAAGTGCATACCGAATACTTGTACCTTATTAATAAAGTTTTCAGCCCATTCGATAAATAAGTTGTTATGCTCGTAAACCAATAGGCTACGCACTTTTTCCATCACATCTAAAATATCTTTTTTAGTGAGTGTAGATTGGTAGCCCGGAATAATTAAATGATCGTACAAGGTTTTCTCTAAATTATTCAACAACACGTCTACACCTCTAAACGTTAAGCGGCGTTTTAATCTGCGCACATCTAAGTAGTAGCATCTAATAATACCAATACGCAATGCATCAGCTACTTGTGCAGTAATATCAGCCGTTACAAAAGGATTACCATCTCTATCGCCACCTGGCCAAAAGCCCATTTTAATTACGGGATTTTCAGCAGGAATCATACCTGGGTAAGTGCGTTTAAGATTGCTGATAATTTTTCCGGTAGCAGGGTAAAAAATATTCTCTAAATACCACAATAAGCTCAAGGCTTCATCGTAAGGGGTTGGCTTTGCCTTTTGGAAAAAAGGTGTACGACCAAGTTGCTGTAAGTAGGTGTAAATATTTGTTTCGTCGTTTGAATTTACTGCTCTAGAAATATCGTTAATGATACCTAGAACCGCGCCCGTATAAAACTGTGTAGGATGCGCTGTTAATACCAATTGGATATTAAAGTCTTGCAATTTTTTAGCAAGCGCTTCTTCGGCACCACCTTCTTGGTCTACCAAAAACTCAAGGTTTCTAAGTGTACCCTTACCATGCATATCGTTCACTTGCGTAAAAGCTGCATCTTCAAGCGCATCAAACAATACCACTTGACGCTCTATATATTGTACAAAGCGAAACAACTGGTCTGCCTTTTCTTCATCTTTAACAAACGTGGTTTGCTTTGCAAAAAATTCGTCAATAATTTCTACCGGGCTTTGCTTTTTGTTGTAGCCTTCCTCACAATTTACCAATAACAGCGAAGCTAGAATACCTGTTTTCTCAATTCTGTGAAATGGCAACGAGCCAAACAAGCTGTTGTACAACTGAAATTTAATACCTACTAGGTTTTTAAAAGGTTGCAGTCCTGAAGCACTGTGCATAGAAATAGCGTTTAATCTTGGTTTTAATAATTATGGCTGCAACAATCGAGGCTATAAAAATAATAAAAATTGTTGACGATTATTGTATAATCTCTTACCTTAGCAGCGATTACATGA
>JAAFHG010000313.1 GCA_013297585.1 Chitinophagales bacterium | reverse complement strand
AAGGGCAAAAGCAATAATAACACCATCATTGGTCAATCGCTTGGTGGCTTATTAGCTACCGAAATTTTGCTAAAACGCCCTACCCTTTTTCAGCAGTACATTATTATCAGCCCAAGTATTTGGTGGGATAATACGTCGCTATTGCAACTCGCTTCACCCATATTAGACGCTAGTTTTACACAGCCGACCAATGTATACATCGGTGTGGGTAAAGAAGGATTAGCACCTACAGCCGTACCACATGTAATGGAGGTAGAAGCCAACTTATTAGTAGAGAAACTAAAAGCAAGCAAAAGCCCACAACTTACTGTTCACTTTGATTATTTACCACAGGAAGACCACGCAACCATTACACACCAAGCAGTGTTTAATGCCTTACGATTGTTGCATCCTGTAAAAGGGAAATAAGTTTCAATTTGCAAATAGCTTAGTTTTTTATTAATACTTTACAATTTTTATCGTTCCTTTTACCAATATGAAAAGCTAATATTTGCTTCGTTTCTTTATTATAAGCATTCCAAACCCAGCGTTTTTCCTTTTTTTCGATGCTTCACAAAAGTCCAAAAATAGTCAATTTGAACCCGCTTATAACTATCCTTAAAACAGGGTTCTTTATTTTGCTTAAGCCCGTTTTGCAGTATGGATATAATACAGCCAATACTGATGTTTAGTACCCTGCTAATATCTATAATACCACTAATGTATAACACTATTGAACGAACTAGTGCTTTTGTAGCAGCATTTGCACCATGATAATGAAACAAATATTGAAACTGCTTGCGTCAAGTGTGGCAAAGAAAATTCTGTTGTCCTGTTCGCTTGATGCCATTTTTCTTAACCTTGTATCGTTGTAGTATTTTACTTGAATAGTTATTTTGCACATAACTACTCTATAACGTATCAGCAAACACTGTAATTTTGTAAAAAGGCAACAGTGTACATTTTAGACCACCACCATTTTTTTAAGTAGCCGTATTGGTTAAGTACAAGCGTAACAAAGTCTAAACTCAATTTCTCTTATATTTACCTCTCATCAGTGTTGTTTTTTAATGCGCTTTATTTACTTGTTATTATTAATTATTGTTGTAGGCGGCAGTCTACATGCACAGCAAGATAGCTTGGCGGTAAATACATTAGCAGATAGTAGCAAGGTTACTAGCAACCAATATATTACCATTAGTAACATTATAGTTAATGGCAATAGGCGTACGCAAGCCTACATTATTTTACGTGAAATGGTAGTGCATGTAGGCGACACTATTTTATTAAAAAATCTTGCTAAGCAACTAGAACAAAGCCGCAACCAAGTATTTAATACCGCTTTGTTTGTAGATGCTACCGTTGCGGTAGGGCAAAAAGTAGGCAATAGCATAGCGATTAATGTAGACGTAAAAGAGCGTTGGTACTTTTTTCCATTACCATATTTTAGGCTGGTAGATAGAAACTTTAACCAATGGTTGGTAGACCAAAAAGCGAGTTTAGACCGTGTGAATTATGGAATGAAGTTTACCCAAGGTAATCTTACCGGGCAAAATGATGAACTAGCTATTTGGTTAATTACAGGTTATAGCCAGCAAATAAACTTACGCTATAGCTTACCATTTTTCGATAAAAAAAGAAAACAAGGCTTTAGTGTAGGCTTTGCCCATTCCAAACAAAAAGAATTTAACTATAACACAAGTTTAAATAAGCAATTATTTTATAAAGCCGAAGATTTTACAAGAACCATTACTCGTGCAGATGCATCGTACTCGTACAGACCAGACCAATACTGGCGTCATAGCTTACAAGCTGTTTTTTTGTACGAAGGTATTTCTGATAGTGCGGTAAAAGTGAATCCAAATTATTTTCCACAAAATAGAAAAGACGTTCAGTATTTAACTTTAAACTATGGTATTGGCTATGCCAAAACCGATTATAATGCCTATCCTACAAAGGGCATCATTGCAGGAGGTTACATATCTAAACGTGGCTTTGATGTTGTAACTGGCTTGTGGCAAATAGGTGGTAGGTTGTTGTATGCTTTTCCATTAAGCAGTAACTCGTTTGTACATCTTGAAGGGTCGGCTACGGTAAAGCTTACCAACGATAAAAAATTTTACTTTAACCAACGCTTGTTTGGCTACGGCGATTTTCAAATGCGTGGCTTAGAATATTATGTAATAGATGGCACAGCTGGTTTATTGGGTAAAGCCACAATACATAAGCAATTGTTTAAATATATTCTCAAAAATCCGTTTAAAAGCAAAACTCACGACTTAATACCTTTTCGCTTTTTCTTAAAAGCCTTTGGTGATGTTGGTTATGCTTATAACAAATATGCTGGTAATAGTTTGTTAAATAATCAACTGATATACACTGGTGGTGTGGGCTTAGATATTGTATCTATTTACGATTTTGTTTTTAAAATTGAGTTCAGTTTTAACCAGTTAGGTACACAGGGTTTATATTTACACGGTGGAAGAGATTAGCAGTGCATCATTTTAAACCCCCAAAAAATGCAAGTAGCAATTTATAGCAGAGGCTTAGATTTTGAACAGGAAAACCCATTGGTACTTTTGTTGCAAGCTTTGGCAAAGCACAATATTTCTGTACTCATATACGAACCCCTTTTTAGGCAATTTGCCCTACCAGTAGATTTATTACACAACCTTACCCCATTTAGTAACCACAACGATTTAAGTAAAGATGTAGAATGCCTAATAAGCCTTGGTGGCGATGGCACTATTTTAGATTCGGTAACACTTGTAAGAGACAAAAAAATACCAATAATGGGTATTAATTTTGGGCGTTTGGGCTTTTTGGCAAGTATAAGTAAAGATGAATTAGCCCTAGCCGTAGAGGCTATAGCTAACCGCACTTTTGTAAAAGATAAACGCAGCCTTATTCATTTAGATGCAAGTGTTATGTTGTTTTCTAACGAAGCTTTTGCACTAAACGAATTTGCCATACATAAGCGAGATACATCGCCTATGCTTAAAATACACACCTACCTAAATGGCGAGTTTTTAAATACATTCTGGGCCGATGGTTTAATTGTATCTACACCCACAGGTTCTACAGGTTACAATTTGGGTTGCGGTGGGCCTATTGTTTTTCCTGATAGTAATAGTTTTGTAATTACACCTGTAGCGCCACATAATTTAAACGCACGACCTATAGTAATACCAGATAATAATATCATATCTTTTGAAATAGAAACCCGTGGCGAGGCTTTTATTTGTGCCTTAGATGCTCGCAAAGAAATTGTAGATAAAACGGTACAGCTAGCTGTAAAAAAAGAGGAATTTGATATTAGTTTGGTAAGGTTAAACGAAAATAGCTTCTTATCTACCCTGCGCAACAAACTTACTTGGGGCATGGATAAACGTAACTAGTTTTATATATTTAAAAATGAGCCACAGAATGCTATTTTTCTGTAAATTTTAATACCAAGCAGCTACTATTTTTTTTAGAAATTTGTAATCAACAATATAAATACGATTTGTTTCGTTCTATATGGTGTTGGCTAGTTCAACCACCGTACGCCTTTATTAAGAAAACAATACTTACAATGAAAAAACTAGGTCTATTAGTCATTATTCTAGCGCTCTTTAGTCAATACGCATTTGCTGGTTTTCCTATAGGCAAGGGGCGCTTTAAGTTAATACCTAACTATACACTATATCATGCAGAAGGATATTGGGATAATGCTGGTGTGTATAAAGCTTATGCAAATAATGGCCGATTCACATCTAATTATGTAGCTATTAACTTTGGTACAGGCATCAGTAAAGATTTAGATTTTATAGCTACCGTACCCTTTGTAGTACAAACACAAACTTCTGAAATTTCGAACGGTAAAATTAATTCTGTAGCCAATCTTGGCGATATTTCGTTGGGCTTATCATATTATATTAGTCATTTTAATAACGATAATGCGCATTTATCATTGTCAGGTTCGTTAATTATTCCTGGCTATCAAAACGTAGATACCCCTTATATTGGCTTTGGTAATTTTGGTATGGAAGCTAAAGTTGGCATTTCTGGCACTACTGAAAAATACTACAGAAATCCTTATTATGATATTGAAGCTGGTTTTAGGCAATATTTTGATGTATATGGGCCTTCACAAGTATTTTTAAATATTTCTGCTGGTATACCCGTGAGTGAGCAGGTTAAGTTAAATGGTAGTTTTAATACAGTAAATTCAGTGAGTACATTGGCTACGTTTAGCGCATCTAACCTTACGGCCAATAAAAACTTTAGTTATATAAGGGCTGCCGCTGGCGTGGCTTTTGTGGCTAGTAAAAATGTAGAAATTGGTTTCAGCCTTTTTAAAGACTTAGCTGGTAAAAATATCGGTAAGGGTAGTGGTATTAGCCTATTTGGGGTAATAAAGTTTTAATAGTATTTAAGAAAAAACCTGCCTTAAAAAGCAGGTAATAATTTTAATAAATCCCCAGTTTTTAAGTTTTATTTATATAAAATCTAGATAGATGAATAGAGGTTAGGTTTTGGATACTGGTTTTAAAGCGGGTTTTTTTCGGGGGATTTTTATGGGTTTTTTCTAGAATTAAAAACACTAAATATTGCAGATTGTTGTAAGGGTTTCATCAACATTGTCATCTAATTCACGAGTGAGGCGTTTGCCTTCACAGCACTTCATTTTTACATAAAAGTATCTATTTAACTTTAGCAAATGAGATGGAAGCTTTTGCTTGCAATACTTTTTTTATGTGTAAATAATGCTTGTTATT
>JAAFHG010000440.1 GCA_013297585.1 Chitinophagales bacterium | reverse complement strand
AAAATCAGAAGTCAGTACTTTAAATACAACTGAATTAGAAAAAAAGTATAGACCCGATGGTTGGAACATTGCTCAGGTTGTGAACCATTGTGCTGATAGTCACATCAACGCTTATATTCGATTTAAATTAAGTTTAACAGAAACAAATCCAACCATCAAGCCTTATCATGAAGCGGCATGGGCTGAATTAAAAGATGGCACAAATTTAGATATAAGTCTATCATTACAACTGCTTGAAAGTTTACATGCCAAGTGGATCATTGTATTACAAAATATGCACTTAAGTGATTTTGATAAAACCTACACACATCCAGAATACCAACGGCTTTATACCTTGGCCAATGCCCTAGCCACTTACGATTGGCATTGCAGACACCATCTAGCGCATATACAACAAGCTAAAAAAAATGCATTTTAAATTTAAACAACAACAATACATAAAAACCATCGCCAAGGTTTTGGCACTACAGACATGAACAAAATAATTTTACTATTAAGCCTCATTGTGATAGGCATTGGATGCAAAGTCAGACGTTACGAAGTAGCGGATTTTAAACAAAGAACAGCAGCGCATAAAATCATTGCCATTTTACCACCAGCCATTACGTATACTTCACCAACTGCCGGTACATTAACTATTTTCAAAGACAAAGAGCAACAAGTGAAAAATGAAAGTAATACCTTGCATTATCACATCTACAACCGCGTACTAAGAGAAGCCAATAAAAAGAATCCTGTACAAATTGCTTTTCAAGACATTTCAAAAACCAATGCCCTATTGCAAGCTGCTGGTATTGGCCAAAAAGAACTGAAAGAACAATCACCAGAAGCATTAGCCAAAATACTAGGTGTGGATGCCGTAATGGTAAACAAAGTAGAGAAAATGCTTTTAGTAGATGATAAATTATTAGCCCTTTATGGTGTTGGAAAAGACGTAGTAAATGCCGTTTTAGGAAATATACCAAGCGTCCCAACTCCAGGCACAGCCGGCTTTGTGAAACTCGGCGAAATGAAAATGAACAGCACCATCAATGATGCCAAAGATGGCTACATGCTCTGGAGAGGTTATAAAACCTTTGACATTACTTTAGACGATTTACCAGAAGATGTGTCTACGCGCTATGGCAACCAATGCGCGCGCAGTTTTCCGTATCGGATGAAATAGAACGAACGTTCTAGAAGAAATCCCCCTGCAAATTCTCATTCTTCGTAGCGAATAGCGAATAGCGAAGCCTCGCTATCACTATCGCTCAGAAGCTCGAATTGTCAAGGGGATTTTTTTGCGCTCAACGCCCAGCCAGCTGCTTTTCGAGCGCTGCTATTTTAGCATCCTTCTCCGCCAGCAAACGCTCATACAATGCTTTTACTTCTTCTAATGGATTTTTAATTTGGGTACTATAGTTTAAGACTGTCGCATTATCTTTCACTTCATGTATTGTTATTTTCTCATCATCGTCTAGCAATATTTCAGCAGGTATTCTGAAATGCTTGGCGGTGGCGTTGATCACCTCTTTAGAGGGTTGTATTTCTGCACTCTCTATGCGGCTGCAATTGCTTTGCGATAAATCTAATACAGCGGCAATATCTTGCTGGGACAAATGGTGGGCTTCTCTCAATATTCTCAATTTAGTACCAAAGTTCATAGCTTCTAATTTTATTTTAAATTTATGCATATTCCGCATATTATTATGCAATCTCCGCATTTATTTTTAAATTTGAATAACCTACTTTTAATTTTAATTACTAACCAATATCTACCCTATGAAAAAAATTATCCATTTAGTATTTGCCGCTACTTTAAGTATGAGTGGCTTAGCAACAAAAGCCCAAACGGGCAACAGCTGCGCCAATGCTTACAGCCTAAACGGCAGTAGCAGTTCTAGTTTCAATTTGAATTACAATTCTGAGCTATGGATTAATGTTTCGGGGACTAATGCGAAAGGTATGCTTGTGATTCCTTATAAAATTGGAACGGCTGTGCTTACAGAATATAGTTTATTGTCTGGCAATTGTGCCACACTTACTATAAACGCTTCAAGTGCAGTGATGCCCATTTTAGCAGATCCTAATTTCAATTTATTGTGTATTGGTGCTACTTATATAAAATTGAGTTTTGTTGGTGGTACAGTTGGGACTTCTATTCCTTTGCAATATCGCGTTTTGCCAGCCAGCCAAGCAGTTTTGCCTTCGCAACCTTGCCAAGAATTAATAAAAAATGGGGGCTTTGAAAACATAGACTTAACCGCCTTACCATCTAACGCTTGTCAGCAAAGTTTTACAAATGAAGTGATCGAT
Source organism: Chitinophagales bacterium (assembly GCA_013297585.1). Lineage (GTDB taxonomy): Bacteria > Bacteroidota > Bacteroidia > Chitinophagales > Chitinophagaceae > Parasediminibacterium. The sequence continues at coordinate 997 of JAAFHG010000440.1, read as the reverse complement.
TGGATATATTACAAACTATCCACACCAGATTTATATGGCAGAAATTGTGCTGACCCTATCTTGAATATTCCAAGTACTAATTTTATACCTGCTGCAGATACTTGGGATAGTAATCCTAATAACAAACATTTCATGGGTGCTATCGGTATAAGGCAAGTGGATTTTCAAGGCAATTTTATGGCGTTTTATGATGAGGCTTTACAAAGTAATTTGAATGCCAGTTTGCAACTGGGAAAAACCTATGAGCTTACTTTTTATGCCAAAGTAAATGAAACGGGCTATTGCACTTGTCCTTTTCCTCAACCCACTGTGGATGCTAAAATCTTAGTATGCGGTAGTACCAATACGTCTACAAATTTTGGTAATTATAATTATACAGCCTCAGACCCAGGCCTAACTTTTTTAGATAATATCACGGTTCCACTTGCACCAGGCCCCTTCAATGGTTGGCATAAAATCACCAGACAATTTCAAGCTACGGCTAATAACATTAATAATTTTATCATTGGTTATGATGGCTATGCCAATAATTTTGGCTCCTCTGCGGTAGGAGCGCAGCAGCATGCGGTATGTTTTGATGATTTGAGTTTAAAAGAAGTGGCTTCACCTAATTGCTGCATAGCTCCTACATATATTATCCCTTATCTAAATCCTGTAACACTATTACCGACTCCAGTTTTGCTTTCAAGCTTAACAACAGCCACAAGCCTTACAGGCGCCATATTCGAAATACAAGATGGCGCAATCTTGACTATTGATAAACCTGTAACTTTTGGCACTTGTAAATTTAGAATGGGTAAAGAAGCATCAGTAAACATCAATATCACAACAGGTACAAATAAAACTACTACATTTAATACTTGTGAATTTTATAGCTGCGGTGCTTATATGGCAAATGGACTTCTTGCTTTTAAAGATAATACCTGTAATTTTAATACCTGTACCATTGAGGATATGCGCATTGGTATAGAATATAATCGAGGTGTCATTCTGAATC
>JAAFHG010000074.1 GCA_013297585.1 Chitinophagales bacterium | reverse complement strand
GTTGTTGTAAGCAACTGATACATCTGGCAATAATTTACTTTTTTCAACGGCTAAATTAGCATCAGCAATTTGTTGTTGCTGTTCAATTAATTTAACCAAAGGATGTTGTTTTAACGAAGACGAATCTGCCAATGCTGTTATTTCGTTTTTATAACTATTTGCCGAAGGCACAAAAACCGTTTGCGTATTTAACAACAACTGAAATTGCAATTGCAAAATTGCAGCATCTTGTTTTAGCTGCTCAAGTTGCATTTGTACTTGCCCTAATTGCGTTTCAGCACTTGCTTTTTCTAGCACATTGGCTTCGCCTTTTGCTAAGCGCAATTCTGCCCTTTTATAAAAAGCACCAAACAAGCTATCTGCGTATTGCAACAAGGTCTCTTTTTGATTTAGATACAACAAATTATAAAACACTTGTGCTACTTGCTTTTTTAAATTCACTTCTTTAACAGATACATTTAACAGGCTCGTTTTCCATTCTTCTTGCAGCAACATTTTTTGTTTTGCATATACCGTAGGAAAGCTAAAAGATTGCCCAATGCTAAATTTTGTATCGTTGTAAATGCTGTTAATCTGTCCAGTTTCTGCCATCAAATTTGTTTGTGGCAATGCAGCCGAAGTTTTAATTAACATCTGCTGATATTGGGCTTTCAACTGCTCGTTTTTCACTTGCAAATTATTCTTTAAAGCTGTGTCTATAGCTGCTTTAAGCGTAATAGGTGTTTGTGCAACGGCTTGCACGCAGATAACACAGATTAACGCAGAGATTATTATTTTTTTCATTTTTTTCATTTTTTTGCCCGCTGATGGCACAGATTATCGCAGAATATCTATTTCATTTATAAAACCTGTGAATGTTAACGACATCTATGGGCAATATTTAAATTTTCACGAATACTAGTATCTATAACCCATGTACTTTTCTGAAAATTGATTTTGAAATATCATCCGAATTAAAGTTTACTAATAATGCTAACTGTAATCCTGTAACCCTCAAGTAAGTCAATACTTGTTTGTGATGTACTTTACTTAACTCTTCAACTGATTTTATCTCAATTATAACAGTGTCTTCTACAAGAATATCAATTCGAAAACCAATATCTAATCTTTGGTTATCATAAAATACTGGTACTTCTACCTGAGCTTTTACATCAAGCCCTTGTTTTCTTAACTGATATACCAATGCAGATTCATACACACTTTCAAATAAACCAGGGCCAAGTTCATTATAAACTTTAAAAATAGCGCCTCTAACTATATAAGAAATATCGTTTTCCGTCATGTGCAAAATTTTAAAAGATAAATTATTTAGTAGCGTTTATCTGCGAAAATCACCGAAATCTGCGGGCAGTTTTTTGTTTCCTGCAAATCAAACAGATTATCGCAGATTCTTTCTACTCAATATCTGCGTTAATCACCGATATCTGCGGGCAATATTTATTTGCGTGATTGTATTTTCTCAAACGTCATATATAGCACCGGCAATACAAAAAGCGTTAAAAAGGTAGCTATCAATAAACCACCTATTACTACGGTTGCTAATGGCCTTTGTACTTCTGCGCCTGCACCATTGCTTACTGCCATTGGCAAAAAGCCAAGTGATGCTACAAATGCGGTCATTAATACGGGTCTTAAACGCACTTTTGTACCCATTAATACAATACGTTTCAAATCGGTTAAGCCTTCTTTTTTAAGGCGATTAAATTCTGCAATTAATACAATGCCATTTAATACTGCAACACCAAATAATGCAATAAAACCTACCCCTGCACTTATGCTGAAAGGCATACCACGTAAGGCTAAGAACAAAATACCGCCAATGGCAGATAATGGTATAGCTGAGTAAATTAACAGCCCTTGCTTGATAGAATTAAAGGCAAAATAGAGTAGCAAAAAGATAAGCAACAACGATACTGGCACTGCAATTAATAAGCGTTGTTTGGCAGCATTCAAATTCTCAAAAGCGCCACCATAGGTAACATAGTAACCAGCTGGTAATTTCAGTTGTTTTTCTACTTTTATTTGTAGTTCGTTTACTATGGTCTGCACATCTCTACCACGCACATTAAAACCTACCACAATTCTACGTTTGGCATCCTCACGTTGTATTTGGTTTGGGCCTTCTTTAATTTGTACATCAGCCAGTTGATGCAAAGGAATTTGCGTGCCTTGTGGTGTTGGTATTAATAAATTTTGTACGTCTTTTACATCGGTTTTCAAATCGCCTTTTAGCTTTACCACTACATCAAAACGCTTCTCGCCTTCAAATAACATACCTGTACTTTGCCCCGCAAACGCAGTGTTTACTATTTTATTAATATCGGTAATATTTAGCCCATACTGTGCAATGGTATTTCGGTTGTAATTAATGATGATTTGTGGCATACCTGCAACGGCTTCAACATATAAATTTGTAGCACCTTCAACTGTATTTGCTAATGCACCAAGTTTACTAGCGTAAGCAGCCAACGTATCTAAATCTTCACCAAAAATTTTGCACACAACATCTTGCCTAGCACCTGTCATCAACTCATTAAAGCGCATCTGCACAGGAAACTGAAAGCCAGCAGTAACACCAAGTACAGCTTGTAAAGCTTCCCCCATTTTCTCGCTTAATTCACTAAAAGTTTTGGCAGACGTCCATTCAGTTTTTGGCTTTAAAATCACAATCATGTCACTTGCGTCCATTGGCATGGGGTCTGTTGGCACTTCACCACTACCTATTTTAGTTACCACTTTTTCTACCTCAGGAAATTGCGTTTTTAAAATATGCGCAGCTTGCTGTGTACTAGCTATTGTGGTTTGTAAGTTGCTACCAGTTAAAACCCTGGTTTCTACTGCAAAATCGCCCTCTTCTAATGCTGGAATAAATTCGCCACCAAGTGAGGCTAATACCAATACAGCAATTATAAATAAGCTTACAACAGACAATAGTACCGTTTTTTGAAAACCAACTACCCTATCTAAGGCATGTTGATACCAACGCTCTATCTTTTCCATAATTCTATCCGATAGATTGTGCTTGTGTTTTACTTTTTTACTTAAAAACACAGCACTCATCATTGGTATGTAAGTCAAGGATAAGATAAATGCACCTAACAGCGCAAATGCAACAGTTTGAGCCATTGGCTTAAACATTTTACCTTCAATGCCTTGTAGTGTAAATATGGGTAGATATACCACCAAAATAATAATTTGACCAAATACGGCACTATTCATCATTTTACTGGCAGACTGATTGACTTCTGAATCCATTTGCCCCTGCGTTAACTTATTCAGCGATGCAAACTTTTTACTATCAGATAATTGATGCATGATAGCTTCTACAATTATCACAGCACCATCTACAATTAACCCAAAATCTAATGCACCAAGGCTCATTAAATTACCACTTACACCAAACAAATTCATCATTATTATGGCAAATAACATAGCCAATGGAATAACCGAAGCCACCAAAATGCCTGCTCTAAAATTTCCCAGAAAAACCACCAATACAAATACCACAATTAATGCGCCTTCTAGCAAGTTTTTTTCTACAGTACCTATGGCATTATTCACCATTTTCGTTCTATCTAAAAAGGGCTCTATCACCACACCTTCTGGCAATGTTTTTTGTATCTGCGCTACCCTTTCTTTTACATTTTTTATTACATCGCTACTATTTGCACCTTTAAGCATCATTACAACCGCACCAGCAACCTCGCCTTTATCGTTGTAGCACATAGCACCGTATCTAGTGGCATTACCAATTACCACATCCGCTACATCTCTTATAAACAAAGGATTACCGCCTACGTCACTTTTAACACTAATGTTCTTAATATCATCAATATTACCTAGTAAACCTTCGGTGCGGATGTACAAAACCGTAGGGCCTTTTTCAATATAAGCACCACCAGTATTTTGATTGTTATTTTCCAATGATTTAAATACATCTGCTATGGTAATATTGTAAGATTGTAGTTTATTAGGATCAACTTCTATTGCGTATTGTTTGAGTTTGCCACCAAAACTGCTCACTTCTGCAACACCTTTTACGCCCAATAATTGTCTCCGAACAATCCAATCTTGAATAGTACGCAGTTCAGTAGCATCATATTTGCTTTCAAACCCAGCTTTTGGCCTTACTACATATTGGTAAATTTCACCTAAACCTGTACTTACTGGACCCAATTCTGGTTTACCAATACCTTGTGGAATTTGTGATTGAACAGCTTGTAGCCTTTCTGAAACTTGCTGACGAGCCCAATATAGATCGGTGGCATCATCAAAAACAATAGTCACTAACGATAAGCCAAATCTTGAAAAGCTTCTGATTTCTTTTAATCCTGGAATATTATTATTGGCTTGTTCTATTGGAAAAGTAATTAAACGTTCAATATCTGTTGCACCAAAAGAGGGAGCCACAGTAATTACTTGCACCTGATTATCGGTAATATCCGGCACAGCATCTATTGGCAACTTAGTTACCTGATAGCTGCCATAACCAATAAGGGCTATAATAAAAAGCCCAACAATGAGTTTGTTTTTAATGGCAAACCCAATTATAGCATTTAGCATAATGGTATTGTTTATGTAAAATACAGAAATAGCTTGTAGATAGATGTATCTAAAGCAATACATCACAAAATAACACTATTTCATGATGTAGAAAACAATAAAATTGCAAAAACTGCCTAAGAATATTAAATAGAAAATTGTACTACAGATTTCACAGATTTTGGTAGATAAAACTGAATGGTTTATCAAAAATCTGCGTTCATCAGCGGTATCTGTGGGATAAAATTAGACAGCTTCTAAACAAATTTAGGAGGCTGCCAAATGCTGGCTAAGTAAGCTGAAATTAATAATTGATCTTGAGTAAAGTAATTTTGTGGTACAATTTGTACCAAAGTTTTTTCAATAGACAGCGACATTGTTATTGGTACAAATGCAGCAGCAGCAATACAAGACACACAATCTGGACAGGCTTTTTTAAAAGGCAATTGCATATCTCTATCGTAATCTGCATCTTTAGGGCTACCGTGCATATAATGCATGTCTAAAAACGCTAAAAAACTGATGCTTTTATCTTCTGCACGATGCTCGGCAAAATGCTGAAATACCACAGGTAATTTCAATAGCTGGTAGGCATCTGTTGTTGCAAACAGATACATCGCTAAAAAAAATATTGCTGTCAATTTTTTCAATATTATGCTAAGTACGATTGTAAATGTATTATAAATAGCCCAGAATTTTCAACATGCTTTGCGCAGTTTGTTCTTTTGCATATACCCAGTCTATCAATTTACCAGTTTTATCATGTTCAATAATTACGTGCTTTGGCGAAGGAATTAAGCAGTGTTTAATGCCACCATAACCACTAATCTGATCTTGATAAGCACCTGTGTGGAAGAAGCCAACATACAAAGGTTCTTTGTTACTTTCTTCCTCGCCTTTGTAAGTATTGGTGAGTTTTGGTAAAAACACCTCGTTTATATGCTCTTCACTATCGTAATAATCGTGGCTATCGCAGGTAATACCACCTAGCACAACTCGCTGATACTCATTATCCCACTTATTTATCGGTAGCATTAAAAACTTCTCGCCAATGCCCCACGTATCTGGCAAGGTAGTAATAAAAGAAGAGTCAATCATGTACCAACACTCTCTATCATTCTGCGCTTTTTGACCTATTACGCTGTATACGTGCGCCATACTTTCACCAACAGTAAAACTACCAAACTCAGTAAAAATGTTTGGCATAGGTACTTTGGCTTTTTTACAAGCACGTTTTATATTACCAACAATTTCATTGATCATAAACTGGTAATCGTACTCAAACCCAAGTGAATGCTTAATAGGAAAACCGCCGCCAATATTAATAGAATCTAGCTCAGGACAAATTTTTTTCAGCTGGCAATATAAGTTGATGACTTTATTCAATTCACTCCAATAGTAAATATCATCTTTAATACCCTTGTTTAAAAAAATATGTAGCATTTTTAGTTGAAACTTATCTTCAAAGCCTTCAATTTCATCTACATAAAATTCTAAAATATCTTTTGGTCTAATACCTAAACGTGAAGTGTAAAATGGAAAACTTGGCTCCTCTTCTGCTGCTACACGAATACCTAATTTAAAAGGTTGTTTCACGCTGCGCCTGTAAGCTTGCAACTCTTCCTTATTATCTAATACAGGTATTACGTTTTTAAAACCCGTATTTATGAGCCTAGCAATACGAGAAGTGTACGATTTTTGCTTGTAACCATTACAAATAATAAAGGTTTCTTTATTAATTTTCTTTTTTAAAAAAAGTTGATTAATAATTTCTATATCGTACGCAAAAGAGGTTTCAAGGTGAATATTATGCTTTAAGGTTTCTTCTACAATAAAAGAAAAATGTGAGCTTTTTGTACAATAACAATAGTTATAACTACCCTCGTAATTATGCTTTTTAAAAGCCTTATCAAACATCATTTTTGCCTTATTTATTTGCATACCAATTTTGGGCAAATAAGTTAATTTCAAAGGCGTACCATATTTATCAATTAATGCTTTTACATCAACATCGTTAAAAGTTAAGTTGCCATCATGGTTGCGTTTAAAGCCTTCTTGTGGAAAATGGAAAGTTTGATCAACCAACGAAGTGTAAGTATTGTTCATGTAGCGAACCTAAATTTTGATGTTCTAAGAAATATGCCTTTACAGACAGTTATTTTAAAATGTACGCAAAAATAGTAGTTTGATGAACGTAGTTGCATAAAAAAACCGATGCTTGTGTACTAACCTTAAATTAAGTCGCGCTTATCACTTATATTATAAAATTATACAATATAATAAAAGCTCCTTCTGCTGTTTTATCTGTATGAACAAACCCACCAAATGCTTCTAAAATTGCAATATAAGCTATTATGATGTACAAAACAAGCTACCTTTGCGCCTTATCTTTTCAATGTTAAATTCCCAATATTTTTCTATTCGCAGCATCATCTGTACCACTATTGGCAAAATCATCAAATGCTTTTTCAGTTACTTTAATAATGTGGCTTTGTATAAATGCAGCGCCTTCTGTAGCACCTTGTACGCTATCTTTAATTGCGCATTCCCATTCTAACACGGCCCAGCCTTTGTAATTGTATTGTGCTAGCTTAGAGAAAATACTCTTAAAATCTACCTGACCATCACCCAAACTTCTAAACCTACCTGCACGGTTTACCCAACTTTGGTAACCACCATACACACCTTGCTTGCCTGTTGGGTTAAACTCAGCATCTTTTACATGAAACATTTTAATTTTCTCGTGGTAAAAATCTATGTACTGCAAGTAATCTAGGCATTGTAATATAAAATGTGATGGATCGTACAACAGATTTACGCGTTTATGATTGCCAGTAGCTTCTAAAAACATTTCAAATGTAATACCATCGTGAATGTCCTCACCAGCGTGTACCTCATAACACACGTCTACACCACAAGCATCAAATTCATTCAGTATTGGCAACCAACGTTTGGCGAGTTCACCAAATCCAGCTTCTACAATACCTGCGGGCCTTTGTGGCCAAGGATACACATACGGCCAAACCAATGCACCACTAAAAGTTGCATGAACATCAATCCCTAAGTTTTGCGAAGCTTTTGCAGCGTATTTCAATTGTTGCACCGCCCAAGCTGTTCTTGCTGCGCTATTACCATGCACTTCTTTTGGCGCAAAGCCATCAAACATTACATCATAAGCAGGGTTTACAGCCACCAATTGCCCTTGCAAGTGTGTAGAAAGTTCGGTTATTTCTAACCCATAAAACGCCACTTTACCCTTCAATTCATCTGCATATGTTTTACTTTCTGCCGCCAATTGTAAGTTGATGCAGCGGCTATCCCACGTAGGAATTTGAATACCCTTGAAACCAAGGCTAGCAACCCATTGGCAAATATTGTCTAACGAATTAAATGGTGCTTCATCACCTAAAAATTGGGCTAAAAAAACGGCTGGGCCTTTAATAGTTGTCATACGATAAGCATTTATTTTTGCGAGGTTGAAGTAACGTTTTTTTTACACACCAATCGTTCAATGTTTCTTTTTTTTGTTTAGCGTTATAATATTTCTTTTCAGCTTCGTTGCTTTGCACATACCAATAGCCATCTGCATACACGTTCGGTACTTTATTCAGTATTTAAACCCATACAATCGAACCAAGCTTTTGACTAATTGTTACTACCCTAAAAATAACGTGTGGCTAAAGGCAATCCAAATAAATCTTACCTTCCTACCAAGCTTTGCGTAGTTTGCAATCGGCCATTTACTTGGCGTAAAAAATGGGCTAAAAATTGGGGCGAAGTAAAATATTGTAGCGATAAGTGTAAACATAGCAAGCCCCTAACTCCTAAAGGGGTATAAAAAAGAAACCCCTAACCCCTGAAGGGGAAACAAAACAAAGAGTAATGGATAAAGTACTAGATATAAAAAACAGTAGCGTTTTAGAAAACTCCCCTTTAGGGGTTGGGGGCGTTAGTGCCGCATTACTCACTTACACAGATAAAGGCTTGTATTGCCAGCAAGGTGGCTTTTATATAGATCCTTGGGGGGCTGTAGATAAAGCCATTATCACCCACGCACATAGCGACCATGCACGTTGGGGGAGCAACCATTATTTATGTCATCATCTTACCAAACCCTTACTACAACTACGTTTGGGCAACAATAATTATCAGAGTACTACATGGGGCGAACCGGTTTATATCAATGGCGTAAAAATTTCTTTACATCCTGCCGGGCATATTATTGGCTCATCACAAATACGCATCGAATATAACGGTGAAATTTGGGTAGTTAGTGGTGATTATAAAACTGAAAACGATGGCTTAAGTGGCGCTTTTGAAGCTGTAAAATGTCACACATTTATTACAGAAAGCACATTTGGTTTACCCATTTACAAATGGCAGCCACAAGCAATTATTTACCAACAAATTCAACAATGGATTTTAGAAAACCAAGCCAATAATACCAGTTCTGTATTAATTGCTTACAGCCTTGGTAAAGCCCAACGTGTTATTGAAGCAGCTGCTACCATTACAAATAATATTTATGTTCATGGGGCTATTTGGAATACCCACGAAACATTATTAAATACAGGTATTCATTTACCTACAGTAAAAAAAGTAACTCCTGAAACAACAAAAGCTGAACTAAAAAACGCAGTTATTATTGCACCGCCAAGCGCAGATGGCACACCATGGATGAAAAAGTTTCAACCCTATAAAGTAGGTGTATGCAGCGGTTGGATGCAAGTACGTGGCAATGCAAGAAGACGTAATGTAGATGCAGGTTTTAGCCTAAGTGACCATGCCGATTGGCCCGGTTTATTACAAGCCATCAAAGCCACACAAGCGGAAAGAGTATTGGTAACACATGGCTTTCAGGCAGTACTAAGCAGGTATTTAACAGAAACTGGTATTGAAGCCTACGAAATAAATACTCCATTAATGCCCCCAACCCCTAAAGGGGAGGAAGAGTAAGAAGCTCTTAAACAACCCTCAAAATAGCCTTAAGCTGTAGTAATAAAAAATATGATAAATGAAACTTCAAATAATAGCCAACTTCAAAACTTCCCTTTAGGGGTCGGGGGCTTCTTGGATGGCGGCTTTTCTTTATTCTCATCACTCGTTAATATTCTTGGTACATCTACCAAAAACACAGAAAAATTAAACGCTTTACAACATTATTTTTCTACTGCAAGCGATAAAGATAAAGTTTGGGTAATTGCTATTTTTAGCGGTCGCAGACCAAAACGCATTATAAATTCAACCATATTGCAGCAATGGTGCGTAGAATTGATTGACTTACCGTTATGGTTATTCGAAGAATCTTATCACACTGTAGGTGATTTAGCAGAAACCATTGCCTTATTGTTACCGCCAAAGCCCCCGACCCCTAAAGGGGAGTCTCAAAGCGGATTGACTTTATCACATTATCTAGAAGAATTTATACGTTTAGAAAAAGCGGAAGAACCCATAAAAAAAGACTTTATTATTACTACTTGGATGCAACTCAGCCAAGAAGAGCGTTTTGTATTTAACAAGTTGATTACAGGTGGTTTTCGTATTGGTGTATCACAAAAAATGATGGTTAATGCTTTGGCTAAAACAACTAAAATAGAAGCCTCAACAATTGCACATTTAATCAGTGGTAATTGGCAGCCAGCAAACATCAACTTTGCTGATTTATTAAACCCAAACATGGTTAGTAAAGATGATAGCAAGCCCTACCCTTTTTATTTGGCTTACGCTTTAGAAGATGATCCGCAAAATTTTGGCAACATTACAGAATGGCAAGCTGAATGGAAATGGGATGGCATTCGAGGGCAAATCATTAAACGCAATGGTGAATTGTACGTTTGGAGCCGCGGCGAAGAATTAATGACGGATAAATTTCCAGAATATTTAATTCTAAAAACATTGTTGCCAGATGGTACTGTGATGGATGGTGAAATATTGCCTATGCAAGATTTACAACCCTTACCTTTTAGCTTATTACAAACAAGAATTGGCAGAAAAACAATCACAAAAAAACAATTACAAGAAGCGCCAATTGGCTTTTTTGCTTACGATTTGTTAGAATACAATACCACTGATATTCGTACAAAGCCCTTGCAAGAAAGACGACTGTTACTTGAAAATATCATCAACAGCACGTTAGCTGGTAATCAACTTTTGGCAAACACCATTCAATTATCACCAACCATACAAGCTACTTCTTGGGATGAATTAATAACACTTAGGCAAGGTTCTAGAGATATGGGTAGCGAAGGTTTGATGTTAAAAAGAAAATCATCGCCTTACCAAGTAGGCCGTAAAGTGGGTGACTGGTGGAAATGGAAAATGGAACCGATGGTAATTGATGCGGTTCTCATTTACGCACAAAAAGGCCATGGAAGACGAAGTAACTTATACACTGATTATACTTTTGCAGTAAAAGATGGCGACAGATTAGTAACATTTACCAAGGCCTACAGCGGCCTCACAGACAAAGAGTTTAACGAGATAGATGCTTTTGTAAAAGCTAATTCGCTTGAAAAATTTGGCCCTGTACGCACCGTAAAACCTGAGCTTGTATTTGAAATAGCTTTTGAAGGTATTGCAGCAAGTGCTAGACACAAAAGCGGTGTAGCATTGCGTTTCCCACGAATGAACCGCTGGCGAAAAGATAAAAAAGTAGATGAAATAAATACTTTAGAAGATTTAAAAAATATGCTGCGTATTTACGGTAATAAAAAAGATGGCAAGTAAAGCATTAGCTGTTAGCCCCATGTTTTTTTAACGGATTCTTTTTAGCATGATGAACAGCAACTACATCAATCAAATTTCCTTTTATACGATACACAATTAAAAAAGGAAATCGTCGTAACAGATAATCACGCAAATCTTTTCTACCATCAATAAAACCATAATGTTCTGGATGGGCTGCTATTTTACCATAAGCAATTTCAAGTTCGTTTAGTAATTCTTCGCCCAAGCCACTACGTTGTAACTCATACCATTCATAAGCATCATAAACATCTTGCTGCGCAAATGAAGAAATAACAAAATTATAGACCATTCTTGCCAAATTTTTCACGTATGAGCCTATGAGACGCTTCCACTGAAAGTCCCTTATCGCTATTATTTTCAAGCAATCGAAGACGCTCATAAAAACTGTCTAACTCAGCTTGTGTGTACCTTTCAGTTGC